>JALOOI010000321.1 GCA_025454495.1 Anaerolineae bacterium | reverse complement strand
ACCCCGTTGTCAAAATGCTGGTTGATGATGGTGGCGTTAGCCGCGATGGTACGGTAAGTGTAACCGACCGCCCCCAGGCTGACATCGTAAGGAAAGGGCGTAAAACCGAGCAGTGTGGGGGTGCGCGTTGCGCCGGGCTGGCCCTGCACGGCCACCGCCACCAGGCCCGCCATGATGGCCATTACCAGCACCCGTGATACCGATTTTGTTGTGGCACACATCCGCAGTTTACTTTCATCTATGCCGATCTCAACTGACGCATCATTCCGCCGCCGCCACCAGCCACACCTGCGCCCCCTGCGCCCGCAGTTCTGCCACCGGGGCCGCGGGGGCCGTCCCCGGCGTGAGGATGACGCTCACCGCCTGCGCCCCGCCCAGGGTATACGGCGCAACCTTGCCCCACTTGCGCTCATCCACCAGCAGGTACGTCTGCAAACAATGCCGCATCATCGCCTGCTTCATCGTCACTTCTTCCTGGCTGCTCTCCGTAATGCCCGCCTCCGGCGCGATGCCGTGCGCCCCGAAAAACCCCAGGTTTAAATTGATGTCCGGCAGTTCTTCCGGCTTGCCCACCAGCGAAATCGAATCGCGCCGCAGCCGGCCCCCCGGCAAATACACCTCCATCTGCGGGCTGTCCAGGCAGTGCTGCGCCAGCATCAGGCTGTTGGTAATAATCAGCAGGCGATCCAGCTTTTTGAGGTAGGGCAGCATGGCAAACACCGTCGTGCTGGCATCCATGGCGATGCTCATGCCGCTTTCCACGCGGCCGGCCGCTGCCCGCGCCAGCCCATCTTTCACCGCCTGGTGCTCGCGCAGGCGCACATCAAAGGAGCGCTCCGGGCTGCCCGCCGGCGGCAGCGGCAGCACCGCCCCGCCATGCGTGCGCTCCAGCAGGCTGGCATCTTCCAGCGCCCGCAAATCCTGCCGAATCGTCACCGTGCTCACCCGCAGCAAATCGCTCAGGTCGCGCACGGACACGCGCCCGCGCCGGCCAAGCTGCTCCAGAATGGTGCGCCGGCGCTCCTCCATGAACAGTGAAGAATTCGACATAACGCCTTCTGATCGTTAAAATGTAAGCAGATGAAAGCAAACAAAGGCAATGAATACTGTTGATTATAATGCATCAGGAGACTTTGAGGATGAATTTGGCTGACGATTATCAACGCCTGGCAGACCGGCTGACTGCGGCCGGGGTGGATGTGGACACGGTGAAGGCGCGGCTGAAGGCGCAGCACATCGAAACGCCGTCCTGGGGCTATGGCAACAGCGGCACGCGCTTTAAGGTGTTCCCCTGGCCGGGGGCCGCCCGCAACATCCACGAAAAACTGGCCGATGCCGGTTACATCCACCGGCTCACCGGCGTTGCGCCGTCGGTGGCCATTCATATCCCGTGGGACAAAGTGGACGACTGGCACGGCCTGGCACAGTTCGCCGCTGAAAAGGGGGTGAGCATTGGCGCGGTGAACCCCAATGTGTTCCAGGACGAGCAGTACAAACTGGGCAGCATCTGCCACCCGGCGGCCGCCGTGCGCGAAGAAGCCATCGCCCATCTGGTGGAATGCTGCGAGATCATGCAGCGCACCGGCAGCGGGCTGCTGTCGCTGTGGTTTGCCGATGGCACCAATTACGCCGGGCAGGACAGCCTGCGCCGCCGCAAACAGCACCTGGAGGCCGCGCTGGCCGCGGTGTATGCCCACCTGCCGCCGGCGGGGCGCATGTTGATCGAATATAAATTTTTTGAGCCGGCCTTTTACCATACCGATCTGGCGGACTGGGGCATGGCCTATGCCACCGCGCTCAAACTGGGCGACCGCGCCCAGGTGCTGGTGGATACCGGCCACCATGCCCAGGGCACCAATATCGCCCACATCGTCGCCTTCCTGCTGGATGAAGGGCGGCTGGGCGGCTTTCACTTTAACGCCCGCAAATACGCCGATGATGATCTGATCGTCGGGTCTACCAATCCGTTTGAGCTGTTTGAAATTTTCGTCGAACTGGTCAGCGCCGGGGCCGCCGCCGATGAGGTGGCCTACATGATCGACCAGAGCCACAACATCGAGCCGAAGCTGGAAGCGATGCTGCTGAGCGTGCTGAACTGCCAGACGGCCTGCGCCCGCGCCCTCATCGTCAATTACCCGCGGCTGGCGCAGCGCCAGGCGGAGGGCGATGTGCTGGGGGCCCATGCGGTGCTGATGGAAGCCTTTGATACGGATGTGCGCCCGCTGCTGCGCCAGGTACGCACGGAAATGGGCCGCCACCCCGACCCGCTGGCGGCTTACCGGGCGGATGACTACGCGGCCCGCGTGGCGCAGGAACGCGGCACAGCCGCGGCCGGCGGCGGGGGCTTCCCCGGTAAACAAAAATAAGCGCCCGCCCGGCCCATGTGCCATTGTTTGAGGAGCGTAAACCCATGACCTATCTTCTGGGGCTGGACATCAGCACCACCGGCGCGAAAGCGCTCATTGTGGATGCCACCGGGCGCGTGATCGCCTCGCACACCACCCCGCAGCCCATCAGCCATCCTTACCCGCTGTGGAGCGAACAGCACCCGGCGGACTGGTGGGAGGGCATCGTCACCAGCATTCGGGCGGCGCTGGCCGCGGCCGGCCTCACCGGCGACGACGTGACGGCCATCGGGCTGACCGGGCAAATGCACGGCCTGGTGCTGCTGGATGCCGCTGGCGAGGTGCTGCGCCCGGCCATCCTGTGGAACGATGGCCGCACCGCCGCCCAGTGCGACGCGATGACGCAGACCATTGGCTTTGACCGGCTGCTGCAACTGACCGGCAACCGGGCCCTCACCGGCTTCACCGCCCCCAAAATCCTGTGGGTACGCCAGCATGAGCCGGAGGTGTATGCTCGCGCCGCCCACATGCTGCTGCCCAAGGATTACATCCGCTTTAAGCTGACCGGCCGCTACGTGATGGATGTCAGCGAGGCGGCCGGCACATCGCTGCTGAACGTGGCGGAGCGCACCTGGTCGCAGGAAGTGCTGGCCGCGCTCCATATTCCTGCCGCCTGGATGCCCGACCTGTGCGAAGGCCCGGAAGTCTCGGCCAGCATCAGCGCGGCCGGGGCCGCGGCCACCGGCCTCAAAGCCGGTACGCCGGTGGTGGGCGGCGGCGGCGACCAGGCGGCCGGCGCGGTGGGGGTGGGGGCCGTCTCCCCGGAGGTGATCGGGCTGGTGGTGGGCACGTCCGGCGTGGTGTTTGCGCCGCTGGCCCGCTATGCCTATGAGCCGCAGGGCAGCCTGCACGCTTTTTGCCATGCAGTGCCGGGCCAGTGGCATTTTATGGGGGTCATGCTCAGCGCGGCCGGCAGCCTGCAATGGTACCGCGATACCCTCGCGCCGGAGGTGTCCTTTGACGCGCTGGTGCAGGAAGCGGCCGGCATCGCCCCCGGCGCAGAAGGCCTGTTCTTCCTGCCCTATCTCAGCGGCGAGCGCACCCCCCACCCGGATCCGCAGGCCCGCGGCGCTTTCATCGGGCTGACGGCCCGCCACACCCGCGCCCATATGACCCGCGCCGTGCTGGAAGGCGTGGCCTTCGG
>JALOOI010000115.1 GCA_025454495.1 Anaerolineae bacterium | reverse complement strand
CCAGTTCCGGCATTGTTCAGCGCTTTGTCGTGTTCAGGAGTTCCTGAACCAGCTCATCCGGGCGAATGCCTTCGGCCTGGCCTTCAAAATTCAGCAGCAGGCGATGGCGCAGGGCCGGCAGCGCCACGGCCTGCACATCCTCAAAAGCCACGTTAAAACGCCCTTCCAGCAGCGCATTCACCTTCGCCCCCAGGATGAGCGCCTGGGCCCCGCGCGGGCTGGCCCCCACCTGCACAAACTGGCGCACGCCGGGCGGGGCCGTCTCGTGCTGCGGGTGGCTGGCCACGATCAACCGGGCCACATACTCCGTCAGGTGGCTGGCGGCGGGGGTGTTCAGCGCCAGGTGGCGCATGGCCAGCACGGCGGCGCTGTCGGCCACGCGCACGGCGGCGGCTTCGGCCGCGCCGGTGGTGCGCTCCAGGATGGCGACCAGTTCCGCAACGGAGGGAAAGGCCACCGTCACCTTGAACAGGAAGCGATCAAGCTGCGCTTCGGGCAGCGGGTAGGTGCCTTCCATCTCCAGCGGGTTTTGCGTGGCCAGCACGAAGAACGGTTCGTGCAGCGGGTAGCGCTGGCCGCCCACGGTGACGGTTTTTTCCTGCATGGCTTCCAGCATGGCGGCCTGGGTTTTGGGCGTGGCCCGGTTGATCTCATCCGCCAGCACCAGGCTGGCAAAGATGGGCCCCGGCTGAAAACGCCGCTGTTTGCCCTGTTCGGTATCTTCCAGCAGTTCGGTGCCGGTGATGTCTGCCGGCATCAGGTCGGGCGTGAACTGAATACGCGCAAAGGGCACATCCAGCACATCGGCCAGCGTGCGAATGAGCATGGTTTTGCCCAGGCCGGGCACGCCTTCCAGCAGCGCGTGCCGCCCCGCCAGAATGCAGATGAGCACGCTGCGGACGACGCTGTGCTGGCCCACGATGATGCGGCCCACTTCCTGCTCGATGCGGCGGGCCAGAGCGCTGAATTCTTCCAGCTTCATGGCGGGGGCGGGGGTTGGTGGCGCTGCCTGGCTCATGCGGAACTCCGTTACTGCTGCGCGGCCAAAGGGGCCGGCCCGGCGGCGCAGGCCGGGTGGATTGATTATACCCCTGGCTATAGCGTTCCTGTGAAGATGGGATATAGTTGGCCTTCCCTGTTTAATCATCCGTGGCTTCAAGAGGCGCTTATGAAACTGGTGCAATATATCACCGCGGCCGGGGCGGTGGCCGCCGGCGAACTGGTGGGCGAAACTGTGTATGCGCTGTCGGTGACGGTGCTGGAGGCGCTGACGGGCGCACAACCGCCGGCCCGCGGCCCGGCCGTCCCTGCTCCGCATCTGGTCGCGCCGCTGCGCCCCGGCAAAATTTTGTGCGTGGGCCGTAATTATGCCGAACACGCCGCCGAACTGAACAATGATGTGCCCAAAACACCGCTCATCTTCGCCAAGTATTCTTCCAGCGTCATCGGCCCGGGCGCGGCCATCACCTGGCGCAGCGCCCACACGCAGCAGGTGGACTGGGAAGGTGAGCTGGCGGTGGTCATCGGTCGCACGGCCCGCCGCGTGCCCGAAGCCGACGCGCTGGACTGCGTGGCCGGCTATACCCTGGCCAATGATGTGAGCGCCCGCGATTTGCAGGCCAGCGAAAGCCAGTGGCTGCGGGCCAAATCGATGGATACGTTTTGCCCGCTGGGGCCGTGCATCGTCAGCCGCGCCGCCCTGCCCGACCCGCACGCGCTGACGCTGACGACCACGGTCAGCGGGCAGGTGATGCAGCACGGGCACACCGGCGCTATGATCTTCCGCATTCCATACCTGGTGGCGTACCTCTCGGAGACGTTCACCCTGGAGCCGGGCGACATCATCCTCACCGGCACGCCGGCCGGCGTGGGCAAGGGGATGAAGCCGCCGCGCTTTTTGACCACCGGCGACACGGTGAGCGTGAGCATCGCCGAAATTGGCACGCTCAGCAACCCCTGCCTGGTGCAGGACTGAGCCGGCCGGGGGGCACGGGTGCCGGCGGGGAGAAAACCACCGCAGTCCAATCACATTGACAGCCACCCCCATCCGGGCGACGATTCTAACGTTCAACACACCTCACGGGGGCAGCAGTGCTGGTACTTCCACAGCGGCGCTTATTCTGGTCGGTCAGCGTCGGGCATTTGACCAATGATACGTTTATGGCCATGGGCGTGGTGCTGCTGACGTTCCTCAGCGGTACCATCCTGCCCATGACCAACACGCAGATTGGCTTCGCCGTCAGCGCTCAGGCGCTGGCCGGGGCGCTCAGCCAGCCATTTTTTGGCCTGCGGGCCGACCGTACCGGCGGGCGCAACCTGGGCGGCCCCGGCGTGGCCTGGGTGGCGGCCATGTTCAGCCTGGCGCTGCTGCTGGCGGTGGTCACGCACAACTATGTACTGATGTTGATTCCGTTTGTGCTGCAGGGCCTGGGCAGCGGGGCCTTTCACCCGGTGGGGGCGCTGCACGCGGCCGAAAGTGACCGGCGGCGCTCCGCCAGCAACATGTCTTATTTCTTCCTGGCCGGGCAGATCGGGCTGGCGGTGGGGCCCACGCTGGCCGGGCTGCTGCTGGATGTCGCCAATCTGGATGCGCTGGCGCTGTATGTGCGGCTGCCGGGCCTGCCTGACCTGACGGCCTACCGGGCGACGATCCTGCCGGTGCTGCTGCTGGCGCTGCTGGCCATTCCGCCGGTGCTGTGGCTCATCCGCAGCATTCCGGTGCGCCAGCCGGCGGCGAGCGCCACCCCGGCCGGCAGCGCGGCCGCGCCGGCGCGGGCCTTCCCCGTCCTCCCCTTCACCATCCTGGCGCTGATGGTGGCCCTGCGGGCGCTGTCGCAGCCGGGATCGGTCAATTTCATTCCGGCGCTGTTCCAGGCCAAAGGCTGGACACCGGCCGAATATGGCTTCATCACCGGCATGTTCTGGCTGGCGGCGGGCATCGCCGGGGTCATCTGCGGCTACCTGGCGGATCGTTACGATCAACGGGCCATCATCACCTGGACGATGGTGGCATCGGCCCCGGCCTTTTACCTGCTGCCGGTGGTGGATGGCGTGCCGGCGCTGGTGCTGGCCATCGCGGCCGGGGGCTTATCCGGCGGCACCCACAGCCTGCTGGTGGTGCTGGCGCAGCAGCTTATCCCGCGCAGCAAGGGCTTTGCCTCCGGGGCCATCCTGGGCTATATCTTCGCCACCGGGGCCCTGGGCAGCCTCATCATCGGCAGCATTTCTGACCGCATCGGGCTGGAGGCGACCTTTCACCTGGTGGCGGTGACGGCCGTCATCAGCGGGCTGATGGGCCTGCTGCTGCCGAAAACCGCCCCCAGAAGCTGAGCCGCCTCAGGCCGGGGGCGGGGTGGCCTGGCACAGCGGCGGCACGCGATACTGCTCGCGTTCAATGCACGTCAGGCGCGGCAGATAACGGTTTTGCTGCGCCCAGGCTTTCAGGCTGGCGGCGGTGTCGATCTGGTTCTGGACGATGCTGCCGTCCAGCGTGCCCGCCAGCGCCAGGCTGCCATCGACATTGAGCGCGACGGCCGTAATGGCCGTGTTCTGTTCGCCAAAACGCTGGATGGAGTCGCCGGTGGCGGTATCCCACAGCCGCAAACTGCGATCTTCAGAGCCGGACAGAATGCGATCTTCGCGGAAATTGAAGGCGATGCTGTTCACCGCGCCGCTGTGCCCGCTAAAGCGCCGCAGCAGCGTGCCATTGGCTACATCCCACAGGATGATGCCGCGGTCGGCGGAGGCGGTGAGCATTTGCTGCCCGCTGCGGGTGAACAAAATCTGCGTGATGGCGCTGCTGTGCCCGCTGTACTGGCGCAGCCGTTCCCCGCTGGCCACATCCCACACGAACAGCCGGCCATCTTCCAGACCACTGGCGATGCGCGTGCCATCCGGGCTGAAGGCGACGGCCGTTACGGCGGTATTGGCCCCTTCGGTGATGACGACGGCGGGCGGCGTGGCCGGGTTGGGCGACGGGATGGTGGTGGTTTCCCGCACCTCAAAGTCGCGCAGCAGGTCGCCGCTGGCGGTATCGTACAGGCGCAGGATGCCCACGCGGGTAAATTCCGTGCGCCGCTGGCGGTAAAAGTAGCCGCCGCCCCACAGCGCCAGCGACGCATCCGGGCTGAAGGCGGCATCGTTCACCCAGGCATCTTCCTCCGGCGCGGCAAAGCGGCGCAGGTCTTCCCCGGTGGATAGATTCACCAGCCGTAAATCCGTCGTCCCCCACAGAATCACCAGGTTGCTTTCGGTGGCCACCGGGCTGATCGCCAGGGCGGACTGCGGCACGCTGGCCCGGCCCAGGTTGCGCGTCAGCAGCGGGCGGCGGGTTTGCGGATTCCACACGTTCACCTCGCCCTGATCGGTGGCGGACAGCACATTGCCGCCGGGGGTGAACAGCACCGACGACAGGCTTTGCTCGCGGATGGTCGCGTACACCACCGGCGGCTGGACGGCCGGCGCGACATCCCACAGGTACATGATGCCCGCGCCATCGCCGGAGAGGATGGTCTGGCCATCGCGGCTGAAGGCGACGGCGTTTACGCGGTTGGTGTGCCCGGCGAAGCGCTTAATTTCGATGCCGCTGCGGACATCGGACACCACCACCGAAAAATCGTCCGAGCCAGTGACCAGCAGTTCACCGCCGGCGTTAAAGGCCAGCGTGTTAATCTGGGCTTCGTGCAGCGTCAGCGGGCGCAGCAGGCGGATGCGCTGCGTGGGGTCATTCAGGGTGCCGGTGTTCCACAGTTCCAGCGTGCCCGTATCGCGGATGCCGGAGGTGATGAGGAAGCTGCCATCCGGGCTGAAGGCCCCGGTATTCACCCCGCGGGTATCGTTGTTGAGCGCTTCAAAGAAAATGGGCACGTTGGAGCCCAGGCTCCACACCCGCAGCAGGTCATCGGCGGTGATGAGCAGAAAACGCCCTTCGGCGCTGTAGGCCACGTGGTTAATGGCGTTGCCGCTGGCGCTGCTGATCTCGTTGACGATGGCCCCGGTACGGGCATTCCACAGCAGCACGCGCCCATCGGCCGCGCCGGAGGCGATCTGGGTGCCGGTGGGGTTAAAAGCGACTGTGTTCACGGCGTTGCTGCCATGCCCTTCAAACGTCAGCAGCGCCTGGCGGCTGGCGACATCCCACACCACCACCGTACCATCGGCCGAGGCGGAAGCCATGCGCCGGGCATCCGGGCTGAGGACGATTTGCCGCACGGCGGCCTCGTGTTTGTTCAGCGTGCTGATGATCCCGCCGCCGCGCTCCAGGTTCCAGAAGGTGATGGTGCCATCGTCATTGCCGGTGATGGCCTGGTTGGCGATGGACAGCAGGGCGATGCTGTTGATGGCCCCGTGCGTGCTTTCAAACTGGTCACGCGGGGCGTTGTACACCAGCGAAATGAGCGTGCGCTGCGCCTGGTCAGACGGGTTAGGGACGTTGTTGGCCTCAATGGCCAGGCGCAGGGCCAGCGGGCTGTTGATGTTGGCCAGTTGGCCGGCGCTGGCGGCCAGGGCCAGGCTTTGCGAAATGAGCGCTTCCTGCTGCGCCTGAAAATTGGCCGTGGCGGCGATGGCCACCTGCGTTTGCGCTTCGCTGGCGTTGCCGGCGGCGATGCGCTCCTGGGTGACGGCGATATTCTGGGCGGCGACGGCCGTGCCGGCCTGCACTTCGGCGTTGAAACCGGCGGTGGCGGCCACGGCGGCCTGGGTTTGTGCCACGATGGCGGCGGCATCGGCGGTGGCCCGCTGCACATCGGCATTGGCCTGGGCCGTCAGCGCGACGGCGGCCTGGGTGCCGGCGGCGCTGGCATTTTCGTCGGAGACCACCTGGGCGGTGCTGGCGCGGGCGGCTTCAAAGATGGCTGTTTCCTGGGCCACAAAGGCCGCCGTCGCCTGAATTTCGGCCTCATTCTGCGAGGTGGCGGCGGCCGCGGCCTGGGTGAGCGCGTTTTGCCCGGCTTCCAGCGCCCGCGCGGCATCGGCCACGCTGGTGGCGCGGGCGGCCTGCGCTTCGGCGCTCTGGTTGAGCGCGAACACGGACAGAATAGCCCCGCCCACCGCCGCCGCCAGGAAGATGACCAGCAGAATCCGGGCGCGCTGCCGGGCCCGCCGTTCCAGGGCCCGTTCTTTTTCCAGCCGGGCGGCTTCTTCCGCTTCCACCCGGTTCCGTTCTTCGATGCTGGCGCTCAGATACGCCTGGTCGGTCTGCGTGAGCGAGATGGTGCTGCGCCCGAACCATTCTTCAAACTGGGCCAGCCGGCCGCCGCGCAGCAAAAAGCTGCGTTCCCGGCTGGAATTTTCCCACTCGGCGGAGGCCGCCGAGAGCAGCCGCTGAAAGCGCACATCTTCGCGCCCTTCGTCCAGCCACTGGCGCAGCCGCTTCCATTCGCGGATGAGCGCTTCATGCGCGACTTCGGTGGTGGGGCTGCGCGTCACCGGGTCGCGGTCAAAGGTCAGCAGGCGGTATTTGCCAAAGGAGTCGATCACCTCCTGCATCACGGCCGGGTCGCGCGCGGCGGACAAAATTTCGTTCACCAGCGCCCGCCGCCGGGTGTCTTCGGTGCCTTCGCCCAGCGTCACCAGGCGCAGGAAAAGCTGCCGGGTGGCTTCCTGCCGGTCGGGGGCCAGTTCCACGTAAATTTCATCGGCCCGCCGGGCCAGCGCCCCCAGCACACCGCCCAGTTCCTGGTAGGCGGCCAGCGTCAGGATTTGCCCTTCGCGGCGCTCAAACAATTCGGTGAGGGCATATTGCAGCATGGGCAGCACGCCGGGCTGTTCCGCCACTTCGGAGACGATGGCCGCCGACAGCCCCTGCTGAAAGAAAATTTTGGCGCGGCGGGCCGGGGCGGTGATGGCCCGTTCCAGTTCCTCCACCGTCATCGGCACCACCACTTCCGTCCGCTGCTGCATGAGGGCGCTAAAGCGCGGCACCATCAGCGGGCGGTCGTAAAAATCGGCCCGCATGGTGACGAGGACGCGCAGCCGGCTGTCTTCGGCCAGCACGGCCTCGTACAGGTTTTGCAGGAAGCTATCGCGCTCGTCTTCGTCCCCCTGGGTGAACACTTCTTCAAACTGGTCGATGGCCAGCACCAGCTCGCTCTCATCGTCCGGCAGCGCTTCCCACACCAGCTCATTCAGCGCCAGCGGGCTGGCCCGCAGCCGTGTTTCCAGGTCGGGCAGCGGGCTGGCCGTCACGCTCAGCAGCGCTTCCGCCAGTTCTTGCAGCGGGCTGGCCCCCGGCAGCATCTCCACGATGAACCAGGTTTCTGACCCCAGGATTTCGCCGCGCCGCAGCGCCGGGATGAGGCCGGCTTTCACCACGCTGGACTTGCCCGACCCCGACGGGCCAATGACCGCCAGGAAGCGCATCATCTCGTGGTCTTCCACCATGCGATCCAGCAGCCGGCCGATCAACACTTCGCGCCCGTTAAAATCTTCGGCATCATTTTCCTGGAAGGCCCGCAGCCCTTTGTAGGGGTTGACGACGGCCCCGGCATCGCGCACGGGGGCCAGCATGGAGGTGGTATCGAAATCCTCCAGGAACAGCCCTTCGCCGGCCGCCGCCGGCAGGTCCGCCCCGGCCACGGCCGCCTTAAATTCCTGGGCCATCTGCAAAATATCGCTGTAGCGCTCCTCCGGGTTTTTGGCCGCGCCTTTTTGCAGCACGCGGTTCACCGCCTCCGGGAAGTCATCCAGGTAGGGCAGCGGCTCGCCGGTGTGCTTGATGAACAGGGCAATGGCGGAACGCGCATCCGGGTAGGGATGCCGGCCGGCCAGCATTTCGTACAGCACAATGGTCATGCTGTAAATATCGGAGCGCGGCGATACCGGCTGCATATTGATCTGTTCCGGCGAAATGTAGCCCGCCGACCCGGTGACACCGCCGCTGCCGCTGCCCGTGCCGGTGCCGGTCTTCTCCGTCTCCATCGTATCCATGGCGATGCCAAAATCGGACAGATAGCCGTTTTTCTCCTCATCCAGCAGGATATTGGCCGGCTTCACATCCCGATGGATGACGTTATTCCGATGCGCGACGGCGAGCGCGGCGGCCACCTGGGTGAATAATTTGGCGGTGGCCCGCGGAGTCCATGGCCCGGCCTGGCGAATGGTCTCGCGCAGGGTGCCGCCTTTCATCCAGCGCAGCACCAGGTACGCCCCTTCGGGGTCGCGCCAGTAGTCAATGAGCGCCACAATGTGCAAATGCTCCAGCCGTGCCACCAGCCGCGCTTCCGCCTCGAACTTGCGGATGAACTCCGGCCGGTTGGCGTACTGGGGCAAAATGACCTTGATGGCCACTTCACGGTCAACGGCGGTCTGGGTGGCGCGGTACACGGCCCCAAAACCGCCCTCTCCGATAAGCTCATGCAGCAGATAGCCGCGTACTGTTTTGCCGGCGAGATTTTCCATAACCCATTGACCTGAAGCTGACATCTGATTGAGTCGTTGCTGTCGCTGTTGATTGTACTGCGGCCGCCGGCTGCATACAAAAGGGGATCAGCCGGCGTGCCGTTTCACTTTTCAAACGCGGGCGTTTTTTTATAGGTCGCTAAATTGTTCCAGCCCGTGCTTTGCTGTATCATTAAGCACAGACCTTTGCTTATCTTGCCGCATTCACCAGCCACAGGGCGGGCCGTTTTTATGGAAAGCTCACTGACCGGTCAGGAAATTAATGGCTATCGCATCGGGCCGCTGCTGGGGGTGGGCGGGATGGGCGAAGTCTACCAGGCCTTTCCGCCCGGCGAAGCGGCCCCGGTGGCGATTAAATTTTTGCGCTCCGATTATGCCGGTGAGCCGAATTTTCAGGCCCGGTTCATCCGCGAAATTCGCATCATGCAGGCGCTCACCCATCCCAACATCGTGCCCATTATGGATCATGGGCTGGTGAACGGCGTGCAGTTGTACTACACCATGCGCCTCATCACCGGCATGGCCCTCACCACCCTGGCGAAGCGCCAGCCTTTTTCCCCGGCCAGCTACTGGAGCGTGCTGGAACAGGTGACGCAGGCGCTGAACTTTGGCCATGCCCAGAATGTCGTCCACCGTGACCTGAAGCCGGACAATGTTTTTGTGGAGCGGCGGGCGGCGGGCGGCTGGCAGGTGTTCGTGGGCGATTTTGGCCTGGGCAAGCGCGAAGGTCAGGATCATACGCTGACGGAAGCGGGCGCAGCCGTGGGCACGCCCCATTATATGTCGCCCGAATCCATCATGGGCGAGCGCCCGGATGCGCGTTCCGATATTTACAGCCTGGGCTGTGTGACCTATGAAATGCTGCTGGGCCGGCTGCCGTTTAATGACCCGCACGCGCACACGGTGGCGATTGCCCACGTCACCCGGCCGGTGCCAAAGCCCACCAGCGTGAACCCGGCGTTCCCGGCCACGCTGGAGACGGTGCTGCTGAAAAGCCTGGAGAAGGCCCCCGGCCAGCGCCACGCGACCATGGCCGAATTGGCCGCGCACTACCAGGCGGCGCTGAACACGCTGAGCGCTGACGAGGCGAATGCGGTTTACGTGGTGGAATAGGCGGGGCGGGCGTAGCGCGGCGCAGCATAACGGGCGGCCCGGCAGACCGGCGGGCGGTACACCGGGGGATGACAGGCGGGCCGGGCCACCAGGCGCGGCTTACGTCGCGCATCCTCCTGATCGGTGCTGCTGTCGCCGGTGGTGTCCGCGGGTGTCTCTGCCGCCGGCGGCGTGGGAGCCGGGATGTGGAAGCGCTGAATGCCGGCTGGAGGCAGCGCGGGCGGTGGCGGTGGTGGCGTGGTGGGGCGCGGGGACGGCGTGGCCGGCCGCCCGCCCAGGTTAAAGCGCGTTAAGCCGGGCAGGCCGCCCGGTGTCTTCAGGCGTTCCAGCCCCGGCAAATTCAGGTTTAAATCCAGCTCATCCAGCCCCATATCAAACTTGTTCCACAGGCGCTGCTCATCGCGCTTGGAGGGGCGTTTGCCTTTGCGAAGCTGCACCATGTACACCACATCGCCATTTTCCATGAAGCTGGTCAAATAACCCTCTTTGACCAGTTCAAACAGCGTGCCGTCAAGCTGCGCCTGCGTCAGCCGCTGCGGCTCCGGCAGGGTTTTGATGGCCTCGCACAGGGCGCTGTAGGCCATTTCCCGCGGGGTGATGAGCAGCGACATCACGCTGTACTGGTTGGGTGGCAGGTGCAGCAGATCGGCGGCGCTGCTGATGCCTTCCGGCTTATCCCGAAAATCGCGTAAGTTACCGGTCGAACTCCCCACCGCCGCACCCTTTGCGCTTAAGGATTGTTATCGTTGCCATCCGGCTCACCGGGGTCGCCGGTGAAGACATCGGCGTTGCCATCGGTGCCGGTGCCGCCGCCGGTATTGTTGTTGCCGCCATACACGGTATCGTTATCGTCGGGCGTGTCGTTGGTATTGATGGTGTCGTTGCCATCATTACCGTTACCAGTGGTGGTATTGTTGTTGCCGCCGTACACTGTATCGGTACCGATCTGGCTGGTGATGGTGTCTGCGCCGTCACTGCCGCTGCCGCCATTGGCGTTGTTATTGCCGCCGTAGATGGTGTCACTCCCCGCCCCGGTGCCGGTATCGCTGATGGTGTCTGCGCCGTCGGTGCCGGTGCCGCCATTGGCGTTGTTGTTGCCGCCATACACGGTATCGCCGCTGACATCGCCCGCCCCGCTGGTGATGGTATCGCTGCCGGTGTCATTGCAGCCGGTGGCCAGCGCCACGGTGCCGGCCGGGGTGTTGGTGGTGGTATCGTTGTTGTTGCCGCCGTAGATGGTATCGACACCGGCATTGCCTTCAATCTGATCGTTGCCGGCATCGTTCTGCACCGGCACCGCCACGGTGCTCGGCCCCAGGCGGCCGCAGTTGTTGCCGCCAAACAGGCGATCATTGCCCGCGCCGCCGGTGATAATATCCCCGCCTGTGCCGCCGAAGACCACATCCGCCCCGCCGCCGGCATTGATGGTATCTGCGCCATCGGCCCCGTACACGATGTTATCGTTGCCATTGCCGGTGAGCGTATCGTCCTGATTGGTGCCCACGACATTGTTGATGGCGTTGGTAATGATGAGGTTGAAGGCACCGATGACCGCCTGGCTGGTGGTCAATGACAGATCGACCGTGACTCCGGTTGCGCCGGTGATACCACTAAAATCGAGCCAGGTGGTGGCGGCGCTGCCATTTTGCAGGGTGATGGTGGCGGCGGCCGCGGCGGCGCTGTCGCCCACGAAGCGGAAAATATTGGTGCCGGTGCCGGCGTTGAGGGTGAAATTTTCGGCATTGGTGATGTCAATGACGAACGTATCGTTGCCGGTGCCGGTGGTGATGCTGCCGCCGGTGAAATTGGTCAGGGTGTCGGTGACGGTGCCATCGTTGATGGTATCGGTGCCGTTCACGGCGGCATCCAGGTTCACGGTGTAATTGTCGTTGCCGCCGGTGTAGGTGTAGCTGTTGGTGCCGGTGCCGCCGTTAAAGGTGCTGGCGGCGTTATCGTCGATGAGGGTGGCCGTGTCATTATCCGCGCCCAGGTTCACGGTGGCGGGGGCGGTGGAACCGACATTCATGGTGAAGGTATCGCCACCTGCGCCGGTATCCAGCGTGGTGACGCTGCCGGCGCTGCCGGTCATGGTCACGGTATCGGCCCCGTTGCCGGTGTTCACGGTGGTCACGCCGGCCGGGTTGTTGATGGTGACGTTATCCACCGAGCCGCCGGTGGTGATGGTCTCGACACCGACGATGGTATCGGTATTGCCCGTGAGGGTCACGGTGTTGGCGGCGGCCAGCAGTTGCACCGTGAGGGCGGTTGCGCCGGTGTAGCCGGCATAGCTCACGCTGTCCGCGCCGCCTTCGCCGTTGAAGGTGTTATTGACGGTATCCGGGGTGACGTTGAAGGTATCGCCGCCGGCCCCGCCAAAAATGGTGGTGAAGCCGGTGGCCGCCGTGATGGTGAAGGTATCGGCTGCATCGCCGCCGCGCAGCACTTCAAAGCCGGTGAAACTGTCGGCGGTGGTGAAACCGGCCGTATCCGACACGCGATTGGAGCCATCAATCTCGAAGAACAGCGGGGTGGTGTCGCCGGTGAAGGCCAGCGTATCGGTACCGGTGCCGGCGTTCAGCGTGTGGACGGTGGCATCCCACACGGCGTTGAAGGTATCGCCGGCGGTGCCGGTGGTGATGGTGCCGGCCTCAAAATTGGCGAAGGTATCGGTCACAACGCCGATGGTGACGGTATCTGCGCCGGCGGTGATATTGACGGTGGTGGCGGCATTGCTGCCGGTGAAGGTGAAGCTATCGCCGGTGGCGGTGTTGGTGCCGCCATCGACGGTGGTGGCGGTGGTATCGGCCGTCAGCGTCACGCTGTCGTCGCCGGCTTCCAGGTTCAGCGCGGTCACGCTGCCCGCGCCGCCCGCGCCCAGGCTCACGGTATCATTGCCCGCGCCGGTGTTGACGGTGGTCGCGCCGGTGACACCGTTGAGGGTGATGGTGTTCGCGCCGGTGCCAAAATTGATCGTCTCAAAACTGGTCAGCGTGTCGGTATTGCCGCCGCTGATGGCGGTACTGGCGGTCAGTGTGACGCTGGCCGCGGTGGTGTAGGTGATGGTATCGGTGCCGCCGCCGGCATCCATGGTGAGGTTGGCCGGGGCCGCCGCGATCCAGGTATCATTGCCGCTGCCGGTGGCGGTTACGCCTTCAAAATTTTGCAGGCTGACGGTATTCACGCCATCGGTGACGGTGATGGGCGCGGCGGTGAGGTCAACGGTGAGGCTGGCGGTCGCCGTGCCGAAATCGGCGGTATCGGTGCCGCCCTGGGCATCATAGGTAACGGTGGCGATGGTGCCAATGTCCCAGGTGTCATCCCCGCCGCCGCTGAGGATGGTCTCGAAGTTGTTCAGCGTATCGGTATTGCCGCCGCCGGTGACGGTGGTGGACGCGCCGACGGTGA
>JALOOI010000114.1 GCA_025454495.1 Anaerolineae bacterium | reverse complement strand
GGCGTGCTGGGGACGTTGAACGCGCTGGCGACGCAGGGCGTGGCAGCGGAAGACCTCATCGGTGTGGGTCTGGGTGCGTATGAAGCCTGCAAGTTCTGGGCAGCGGAACAGGACAGCGGCTTTAAAGCGGCCCTGTTCATCTCCGGGCTGGATGTGGGCGAAACGGCCGCGACGGTGCTGTACGAGGCTGTGGTGAATGGCGTGGAACCGCCGGCCGCCACCTTCGCCAACACCACCATCGTGGACGCGGCGAACTTCACTGACGTGATGGATGCCATCTCCCTGGGCAACTGCTCCAACTAAGCAACAGATAGTTCACAGCGGGGGCGGGCAGCCGCCCCCGCCTGTGCGGCGGCAACAGATAGAATGTCTGTGAGTAAAGAACATGGTTTATACGGCAGCTTCACCGGCTTCTGGCCGGGCAGAAAAAATTAGCACGCTGGAAATTAGCCATATTAGTAAAGCCTTCCCCAACATTCAGGCGCTGGATGATGTGTCGCTGGACATACGCCCCGGCGAAGTGCTGGCCTTCATGGGCGAAAATGGCGCGGGTAAATCCACGCTGCTCAAAATTTTGAATGGCGATTATCAGCCAGACAAAGGCACGATTCTGTTGAATGGCGTGCCCATCAGCTTTCCTAACCCCAGTGCCGCGCACCGGGCCGGCATCCGCGTCATTTACCAGGAGCCAGAAATTATCCCCTGGGTGAGCGTGCCGGAGAATATCTACGTGGGCGAACTGCCCACCCGTTTTGGCTTCGTCAACCGGCAGCAGCTTAATGCGGCCGTGCAGAACAGCCTGGCGGAATATGGCTTTGAGCAGGTGCTGCCGATTCATCTGCTGGGCTATCAACTGTCATCGGCGCAGCGCCAGCTTGTGGAAATTATGCGGGCGCTCAAATCTGGCGTGCGCGTGCTGGCGCTGGATGAACCAACCTCCTCGCTGACCGATGAAGAAGTGGAGCGCCTGTTTACCCTGGTGCGTAAACTGCGCGATGACGGCGTGGCCATCATCTACGTCTCGCACCGGCTGAACGAAATTCGCCGCCTGTGCGACCGTGTGGCCATCCTGCGCGATGGCAAACTGATCACCGTGCAGCCGGTCAGCGAACTGCCGCAGAGCCAGATCGTGAGCCTGATGGTGGGGCGCGAGCTTTCCGATGTTTTCCAGCGCCGCGATGCCAATACCGGGCGGCGCGTGCTGGAGGTGCAGGGGCTGCACAGCACCTGGCACCGCGACATTCATTTCTACATCAATGCCGGCGAAATTGTGGGCTTCTCCGGGCTGGTGGGGGCCGGCCGCACCGAACTGGCCAAAGTCATCTTCGGGGCGGATCGTAAAACGGCCGGCCGTGTGCTGCTGGAAGGCCAGGTGGTGAACATCCGCCGGCCGGATGAAGCCATCGCTATGGGTATTGGCTTTGCGCCGGAAGACCGCAAGCGCGAAGGGTTGATTCTCATTCGCAGCGTGCTGGAGAACGCTTCCATCGCCGTTTTGCGCCAGCTTACCCGGCTGCACTTCATCCAGCGTCAGCGCGAGTATGACCTGGTGAGCGGCTATGTGCAAAAGCTGCACGTGGCCACGCCTTCGGTGGAGCAGATTGTTGGCAAGCTCTCCGGCGGCAACCAGCAGAAAGTGGTGCTGTCGCGCTGGCTGGCCGTGAACCCCAGGGTGTTGATTCTGGATGAACCCACCCGCGGGATTGATGTGGGTGCCAAAGCCGAAATTTACAGCCTGCTGGATGAGCTGGCCGGGCAGGGCATTGCCATCATGCTCATTAGCTCCGAACTGCCGGAGATTCTGGGATTGTCTGACCGAATTTATGTGATGCAAAACGGGCGCATCACCGGCGAACTGACCAGGGCCGCAGCCTCCGAAGAGAAGGTGCTGGCGCTGGCCATGACCGATAACCTGTCCACTGTGAGCGATTCAAGCCTTCGATGAGCGATAGATGATGACTGCGGACTCTGTGCAACCTGCACGCAAAAGATCAATCCAGACGGAGAATTCCGGGTTTCGCCGGCTGATTAACCGAATCGGGGCGGATAACCTGTCGCTGCTGCTGGCGCTGGCCGTCCTCATCTTTCTCATCACCGTCGCCAGCGGCTGGGTGGGGCTGGATGGCGGGGATAAATTTTTCACCTGGCAAAACCTGATGAACAGCGTCGCGCAGGCGGTGGTCATCGTGGGGCTGCTGGCCATTGGTGAAACGGTGGTCATCGTCGCCGGCGGGCTGGATATTTCCGTCGGTTCGATTGCCTCGATTGGCTCGGTCATGTCTGCTTCGGTGCTGGTGGGGGCGGGCATGTTCACCACCATCACCTTCCTGCCCGCCGGCAGCGTGGTGATCGCGGTGGGCATGGGCATCGTCGTCGGCATGATGGCCGGCATCGTCAACGGGCTGATTGTGACGGTGCTGCGGGTGAACCCCATCATCGCCACCCTGGGGACGCTGGCCGCCTTCGCCGGGCTGGCCTTCCTGCTCGCGCCGGATGGTAAGCCGGTCGGCGTGGTGACGCAGCCCGAATTTACCTGGCTGGCCCAGGGCCGCCTGTTCCAGGACCTGCCCATCCCCGACCTGAACGGCTCAAAGTGGACGGGCGTGCCTTTCCTGACCGTGATCCTCATCTTTGTGACCGTGATTTTCCATGTGCTGATGGCCTTCACCGATTTTGGGCGGGCCATTTACGCCATCGGCGGCAACGAAACGGCCGCCCGCCTGGCCGGCATCAACCTCAACCGGGTGCGCGTGCTGATGTACATGCTCTCCGGCGGGGTGGCCGGGCTGGCCGGCGTGCTGCTGACGGCCCGTACCACCTCCGGCAACCCCATCAACGGCGTGGGGCTGGAGCTTCAGGCGATCACGGCGGTGTTCCTGGGCGGCGCGGCCACCGCCGGCGGCAAAGGTACCATCATCGGCACCTTCCTGGCGGTGATCGTGGTGGGCGTGCTGAACAATGGCATGAATCTGCTCGGCTTTAACACCTTTGTGCAGCGCGTGGCCCTGGGCCTGCTGCTCATTGGCGCGGTGGCCGTCTCGCAGTGGCGGCAGGCCCGCGAAGAAAAAGCCCGCGCCCGCGCCATGGCTCGCCAGGCCTGAGCGCACTGCGTCGTTATCAGATCTGATGGATTACCCGCTACCGCCGGCCCGGGCCGGCGGTGCCTCATCCTGCCGCACAGACCCCCGCGTGGAGGTGCTTATATGCCCGCTTCCTGGGCCGGGCGCGTGGAATGCCGCGCCGAAACGATCCTCATTCCCACCTATGGCGTGGGCCAGCCCGATAAAAACCCCATGTTTTTAGAAAAGCGCGTCTACCAGGGCAGCAGCGGCGTGGTGTACCCCTACCCGGTGATTGACCGCGTGGCGGACACCAGCCAGCCGCAGCCCTATGAGGCGATTTTTCTGGAAAATCGCTATCTGTTGATTATGCTGCTGCCGGCCCTGGGCGGGCGCGTGCAAATGGCGCTGGATAAAACCAGTGATTACCACTTCATCTACTACAACCGGGTGATTAAACCGGCGCTGGTGGGCCTGGCCGGGCCGTGGATTTCCGGGGGTATTGAGTTCAACTGGCCGCAGCATCATCGCCCCAACACCTTTGAGCCGGTCGCGTATCACCTCGAAAGCCAGCCCGATGGCAGCCAGACGGTGTGGTTTAATGATGTGGAGCGCATGTTTCGCACCCGGAGCACCGTGGGCTTGACGCTGCATCCTGATGTGGCGTACCTGGAATTGAACGTGCAGCTTTACAACCGTACCGATACACCGCAGACGTTTTTATGGTGGGCGAATCCGGCTGTGCACGTGAACGATGATTATCAATCGGTGTTCCCGCCCGATGTTCATGCGGTGATGGATCATGGCCGGCGGGCCGTTTCCGATTTTCCCATCGCCACCGGCACCTACTACAAGGTCAATTACGCCCCCGGCACGGATATTTCGCGCTATAAGAATATCCCGGTGCCTACTTCCTTCATGGCCTATCACTCCGACTTTGATTTTATCGGCTGTTACGATCATGGCCGCCGGGCGGGCATGATGCACATCGCCAATCATCATCTGGTGCCGGGCAAAAAACAGTGGACGTGGGGCAACGGCGCATTCGGCCAGGCGTGGGACAGGCAGCTTACCGATGAAGATGGGCCCTATATTGAATTGATGTGCGGCGCATTTACCGATAACCAGCCGGATTTTAGCTGGCTGCAACCGGGTGAAGAAAAACGCTTCCAGCAGATTTTTATGCCCTATAAACACATCGGCGCGGCCAAAAATGCCTCGTCGGAGGCGGTGCTGAATCTGGAAGTGGCTGCCGAAACAGTCGCTATCGGCGTGTATGTGACCCGGCCGCGCCGGGTGCAGGTGGAACTGTGGCATCAGGGCGCGGTCTACCGCCGGTGGGAGGCGGATTTGTCGCCGGAGGAGGTGTTACAGCAGACGGTGCCCCTGCGGGCCATTCCGCAGCAGGTGACGCTGCGGGTGTGCGCGGCGGATGGCCGCGAACTGCTGCGCTTTACGCCCCTGCCGGACGAAAAACCGGCCATTCCGCAGCCGGCCACCGCCGCCCCGCCCCCGGCCGAAGTCGCTTCCGCTGAGGAATTGTTCCTGCATGGCCTGCACCTGGAGCAGTATCGCCATGCCACTTATGCCCCGGAGCCGTACTATGCCGAAGCCCTGCGGCGTGACCCCGGCGACAGCCGCTGCAATCACGCGCTGGGGCGGCTGCTGCTGCAACGGGGCTGCCCGGCCGAAGCCGAACCGTATCTACGGCGGGCCGTCGCCCGGCAGACCTTGCGTAACCCTAACCCGTATGACGGCGAAGCGCTGTATCACCTGGGGCTGGCGCTGCGAATGCAGGGGCGCGACGACGAAGCCTGGGATGTCTTTTACAAAGCGGTGTGGAACGCCGGCGTGCGGGCCGGGGCCTATTTTGAACTGGGGCGCATCGCCTGCCGCCGGGGCGACCCCGCCGGGGCCCTGCCGCTGCTGGAGGAAGCCCTCCAGCACAACCAGCGGCATCATCAGGCGCGGCATTTGCAGGTGCTGTGCCTGCGGAAGCTGAACCAGACCGGCGCGGCCCTGGCGGCTATTGACCTCAGCCTGGCGCAAAACCCTTATAACGCCGGGGCGCTGTACGAACACAGCCGGCTGACCGGCACCGCCGACCTGTTCCAGCAGCGGATGCAGGGGCGCTGGTACGATTATCTGGAACTGGCGCTGGATTATGTCCATGCCGGCCAGTATGACGAGGCCATGGCGCTGCTGCGGGCCGCCCCGCCGGATGACCCGCTGCTGAAATATTATCTGGCCTGGTGCTGTGCCCTGGCCGGGGATGAAGCCGGGGCACAAACGCTGTTTGTGGCAGCCGCGCAGCAGCCGCCGGATTATGGCTTCCCCAACTGTGTGGAGGCGGTGCCGGCGCTGACCATGGCCCTGGCCCGCAACCCGCAGGATGGCCGGGCGGCGTACTACCTGGGCAATTTCTGGTATGCGCACCGCCGTTACGATGAAGCGATCGCGGCCTGGCGCACCGCCTGTGAACGCGAACCGGCTTTCGCCACGCCCTATCGTAACCTGGGGCTGGCGTATATGAACAAACGCCACGATGCCGCTGCCGCGCAGCAGGCGTATGCCCGGGCCTTCGCCCTGAATCCCGCCGATGCCCGTGTGCTGTTTGAGCTGGATCAACTGGCGAAAAAGCAGGGGGTGCCCCCGGCGGAACGCTGGCAGCGGCTGGCGCAGCATCTCCCGCTGGTGCAGCAGCGCGATGATCTGCTGCTGGAATACATCAGCCTGCTGAATATGCAGGGCGAGCATTCGGCGGCGCTGGCGGCCCTGCTGGCCCATACTTTTCACCCGTGGGAGGGCGGCGAGGGCAAAGTGGCGGAGCAGTACGTCCTCAGCCGGCTGCACCTGGCGCAGCAGGCCCTGGCCGCCGGCGATGCTGCCGGGGCGCTGGCCCACCTGGCGGCCGCCGGTGATTACCCCCCGAACCTGAACGAAGGCCGCCTGACCGGGGCGGACAATCATCTTCAGTATTACCTGGGCGTGGTGCAGGAACACCGGCAAAACCCCGCGGCCGCGCAGGGGCATTATCAGCAGGCCGCGCAGGGGCCATTAGATCCGTCTTCCAGCCTGTACTACAATGATCGTCCGCCCGATCTGCTGCTGTATCAGGGGCTGGCGTGGCAGCGCCTGGGGCAGCCGGAACAGGCCCGCGCCATCTTTACCACGCTGGTCGCTTACGGGCGCGATCATCTGGAGGATGAGGTGCAGATGGATTATTTCGCCGTCTCGCTGCCCAATTTCCTGGTGTTTGAGGATGACCTCACCCGGCGGCACCGCTGCCACTGTCATTATATGCAGGCGCTCGGTTACATGGGGCTGGGCGAGGCGGCCGCGGCGCAGGCTCAACTGGCGGCGTTGGCCGCGCTGGATCCCAATCACATCGGCGCGGCGGCCCATCCCCGGCTGCTGGCGGTGGCGCAGGGGCTGCTCCCATGATGGCGCTGCTGTGGCACGGCTTCCCCGCCTGGCAGATGGAAAATGACCGGCTGCGCGTCGTGGTGGTGCCGGCCCTGGGCGCGAAAATCGCCGAACTGCTGGATAAGCCTGCCGGCTATGCCTGGCTGGCCGGCCCCACGCACCCGGTGCGAGAACGGCATTATGGCGATGCCTTCGTGGCGCATGACCTGGCCGGCTGGGATGAGATGTTCCCCACCATCAACGCCTGCCCGTCGCCGCACGCGCCGGATGTCATGCTGCCCGATCATGGCGAAGTGTGGGCGCTGCCCTGGGAACAGGTGCCGGCCGCCGGGGATGCGCTGGTGCTGCGGGTGCGCGGCCGGGCGCTGCCTTATACGCTGACGCGCACCCTGGCCCTGCATGAGGATGGCCTGCGCCTGACGTATCATCTGGAAAATACGGGCGGGCAGCCCCTGCCATACCTGTGGGCGGCGCATCCGCTGTTCCGGGTGGCGCAGTCCTGCACAGTGGAACTGCCTGCCGGCGTGCCGCAGGTCATCAACGCGGCGGCACATCCCCGCCTGGGCCCGCCCGATACCCCGCTGGCGTGGTCAGCGGCGCTGGCCACGGTGGGGCCGCCGCAGCGCCGCGATTATCGCAAGGTGTACCTGCCGCCGGCACAGCCCCTCACCGGGGCCTGTGTGCGCGAAGATGCGACCGGAGCGCGGCTGTGCCTGTCCTGGGATGGCCGGGACGTGCCCTATCTGGGCATCTGGATGGATGAGGGCACGTATACCCGTGAGTCTACCGTCGCGCTGGAGCCGGCCACCGGCTATTACGATTCTCTGTCGCTGGCCATCCAGCACCGGCGGGTGGCTGTGGTGCCGGCGGGCGGATCAGCGCAGTGGTGGCTGGCGCTGCGGCTGCTGCCCGGCGGTGCCGTCTGAGTCCGGCGGGCTGGCGATGATGATCTGCATCCCGGCCTGCTCCAGATAGCGGCGCAGTTCCGGCGGCGGCGGTCTGTCCGTCACCAGAATGTCGATCCCGGCGGGCAGCGCCAGAAAAGCGTAGCTCACTTTGCCGAATTTGGTATGATCGGCCACCACCATTTTACGATGTGCGTTCCGCAGCATGATGCTGATGCTGGCGGCGTTGGCCTGGCTGTTGACGGTGAAACCGCGCTCCGGCGAAATGCCGCTGATGCCCACCACCGCCAGATCATAATAATGGGCGCTGAGGGCACGTTCGGTCACGGGGCCGGTCAGCGTGTAGTAATCGCCATGCACCTCACCGCCGGCACAGGTGAGCAAAATGCCCGGCTCCCGCGATAATTCCTGGGCGATGTTGAGCGCATTGGTCATGATGTGCAGGGCCGTGCGCCCGCGCAGCGCCTGCGCCACGCAGGTGGTGGTGGTGCCGGCCGCCAGCGCCACGAACTGATGGGAGGTTATCATCTGCGCGGCCGCCCGGCCGATGGCGCTTTTGGCCGCCGCCTGCTGCTGCGCGTGCATCTCAAATTGATCCGGCTGCCGCGCTTCCTGCGCCAGCCGCGCCCCGCCATAGTAACGCTGCACCTGGCGCTGCGCTTCCAGCGCGGCCAGGTCACGCCGAATCGTCCAGTCCGAAACGTGCACCTGCTGCGCGAGCTGTTCAATGCTCATCTGTGGCTGCTGGCGCAAAAGCTGGAGGATTTTTTCGCGGCGTTGAAAGACGTGCGTATGCTTCACAGTGTTTTGCTCCCGGCCCTCAATACGCTGTTGACTCTACAGCGAAGCGGCGCATCTGGCGACCATGGAGGTGGGCAAAAAATGGCTTGTTTTGCACATCTGCGCCGTCTATAGTCCCGATAAAACGCAAAGGATACCCGTCTATGGCAGCAGCTTCGCTCCGTTACATCAGCATTGTGCAGGAAATTATCCATCAAATCGCCACCACGCAACTGGAAGCCATTGAACGCGCCGCCGAAATTTGCAGCGACAGCATCGTGAAAGATGGGCTGGTGTTTTGCTGGGGCGGCGGCCACAGCCGGATGTCCGTGGAGGAGATGTTCCCGCGCATTGGCTCTTACCCTGGCTTCTACCCGATGGTGGAACTGGCGCTGACCTTTTATACCAATGTCGTGGGCAATGATGGCCTGGAACAATCGTTTTTCATTGAACGCGCGGAAGGCTATGCCGAGGCCATCCTGAAGAATTATGAATTTGGCCCGCACGACAGCATGATTTGCTTCTCCAGCACCGGCATCAACGGTGTGGTGATTGATATGGCGCTGCGGGCGAAAGAACGCGGCCTGCCGGTGATCGCGGTGACTTCGGTACAACATGCGGACAGCACCCCCACGCGCCACAAATCCGGCCGGAAGCTGAAAGAAATTGCCGATGTCGTCATCGACAACTGCACCCCGCCCGGTGATGCGGTGGTGCAGCTTGAGGGACTGAAATACAAAGTGAGTCCCACCAGCACCATTGGCGCGGCCACCATCGTGAATGCGCTGAAAGCCCGTACCGCGGAATTGATGCTGGCAAAAGGGGTGGAGCCGGTGGTGCTGACCAGCCCGCATTTTGTGGATCGGCAGGAGGAAGCGCAGGAACAGCTTCAGCGTGTGTACCGCGAATTTAAACGTCGCAAGAAGATGTTGTATGGACGCGAGTCATCATGACCGGGCTGCTGCTGGGGATTGATATTGGCACTTCCAATATCAAGGCCGTGGTGACGACGGCGCAGGCGCAGCCGCTGGCCGAAGCACACACCAGCTATGCCACGCAGTTCCCGCAGCCGGGCCGGGCCGAACAGAACCCGGCCGACTGGTGGGCGGGGACGGTGCAGGTGGTGCGCCAGGCGCTGGCAGCCGGCCCGGTGCGCCCGCAGGACATCGCGGCCATCGGGGTCAGCGGGCAGGGCTGCGCCGTCACCCTGCTGGATGCCGCCGGCCAGGTCATCCGCCCGGCCATCATCTGGATGGATGCCCGGTCGGAGCCGGAGTGTGAACGGCTGCGGCGCTGCTGTGCCGCGGCGATCCTGGCCCGCAACGGCAAAGCGCCCGCTCCCTACAATGCTGATCCGGTATTGATGTGGTTGCAGACGCATGAACCGCAGGCGCTGGCGCGGGCGCAGGTCAGTTTGACCACCACCGGCTACCTCAATTATCGGCTGACCGGCGAGGCGGTGCTGAATGTCTCCGATGCCAGCATCCTGTTCGCGTTTGACCTGGCGCAGGAGGACTGGTCGGATGAATTGATCGCGGCGTTTGGGCTGCCGCGCCATCTGTATCCGCCGGTTGCGCCGTGCCAGCAGGTGATCGGCACGCTGCAACCGGCGGCCGCGGCCGAACTGGGGCTGCCCGCCGGGATTCCGGTGGTGGCCGGCGGTGAAGATACGTCATCGGCCGGGCTGGCCATTGGTGTGGTGTATCCGGGGCAGGCGCTGCTGTCCCTGGGGACTGCCGGCACGCTGTACGTGGTGCAGGCTGCGCCGCACGTCAGCCCGCGGCTGCTGGCTTTTGCCCATGTGCTGGCCGGGCGGGCGCTGCTCGGTGGCTCGCTGGTGGCCGTGGGCGGGGCGCTGGCCTGGTGCCGGCAAATCCTGGGCGAAACGCTGAGCTATGAGGCGCTGAGCGCCCTGGCCGCCACCGCGGAACCCGGCGCGGGCGGGCTGCTGTTTTTGCCCTATCTCAGCGGCGAGCTTCAGCCCATCAACGATGGCCATGCGCGGGGGGTGTTCGTGGGACTGAGCATGTCTACCACGCGGGCGCAGATGGTGCGGGCGGTGATGGAAGGTACCGCCTTCGCCATCGCCCATAATGCCCGTCTGGCCGCGGCCGTGGGCACGCCCATTACCGAAATGCGGGCCGTGGGCGGCCCCACGCGCAGCCCGCTGTGGTGCCAGATGATCGCCGATGCCAGCGGCTACCCGGTATCGGCGCTGGCGGAGAACGTGGGCGCACCGCTGGGCAATGCGCTGCTGGCCGGGGCGGGCATCGGCCTCATTGAAGATGTGGCGGCGCTGGCAGGGGCCCGCAGCGGTACGGCCGTCCTGTACGAACCCCGTGCTGCCTATCGTGAACGCTATGAACGCCTGTTTGACATTTATACCGGGCTGTATCCGCAGCTTGCCGCCTCATTTGCGGCGCTCAGCCAGGTGCCATAAAACAGCCCGTGGCCCGGGCCGGGAGTGCAGCAGCATGATGTTTGCGGAAAAAGTCGTCATCATCACCGGGGCCGCGGCCGGCATTGGCCGCCGCTGTGCCGAAGTGTTCGCCCGCGAAGGGGCGCGGGTGGTGGTGGCCGATCGTGATGTGGCCGGCGGCGAAACGGTGGCGCAGGCGCTGCTGGCCGCCGGCACGCCGGCGCTGTTTGTGCCGGTAGACCTGGCCATCCCGGAGCAGGTGGAGCAGATGGTGCAGCGCACGGTAGCTCACTTCGGCGGGCTGCACTGCCTGGTCAGCAATGCGGCCGTGGGCGGGCGCAGCCTGGGCGATGGCCCGGTGCATGAATGCACGCTGGCCGGCTGGGATACCATCATGACGGTGAACCTGCGCGGTACGTTTCTGGCCTGCAAATATGCCATCCCGGAACTGCTGAAAACACCCCTCAGCAGCATCGTCACGCTGTCGTCTGTGCTGGGGCTGGTGGGCACCCAGGGATTGTATGATACCCATGCCTACACCACCAGCAAGGCGGCCATCATCGGGCTGACGCGCACCATCGCCGCACATTATGCCCGGCAAAAATTACGCGCCAACGTCATCGCCCCCGGTTTGATCGATACGCGCATGGCCGACCGCACCCGCGCCACGCCGGAACTGCTGGCCCAGGTGGCCTTCTGGCAGCCCCTGGGGTCTATCGGCGCGGTGGATGACGTGGCCGAAGCGGCCGTATTCCTGGCCAGCGACCGCGCCAAATTTATCACCGGGGCCGTGCTGCCGGTGGATGGGGGCTGGACGGCCCAGTAAGTTCGCTGCCGTGATCGTTGAGCACAGACAAAGAGGATGAGGCTATGGACATTTACAGCAAAAAGCTGACGCATTTGTGGGATGCCGATGTGATCGTGGTCGGGTCGGGGTCGGCGGGTTCCAGCGCGGCCATCGCGGCCGCCCGCACCGGCGCAAAGACCATCCTGGTGGAGCGTTTTGGCTTCATGGGCGGCACCAGCACCCAGGTGCTGGATACGTTCTACGGCTTTTATACGCCTGGTTCGGTGGCCTACAAAGTGGTGGGCGGCGTGCCGGATGATGTTGTGAGCAGCCTGAAGGAGCATCGCGCGGCTTTTGAGCGCCCCAATACCTATGGCGCGGGCACCGGCATCACTTATGACCCGATGATGCTGCGGATTGTGTGGGAGCGTCTGGCGCTGGCGGCCGGGGTGCGCCTGCTGTACCACAGCTTCTGTACCGATGTCATCCGCGACGGGAATCGCATCACGGGTATTGTGGTGGATGGCAAGCGCGGGCTGATGACGCTGTCCGCGCGGGTGATCGTGGATTGCAGCGGCGATGCCGATGTGTGCCATCAGGCCGGGGCCCCGTATGAACGCGCCGGCGACCTGGACCCGGCGCAAACCCTCACCACCACATTCCGTATGATTCATGTTGACGTGGAACGGGCGAAGGCCTTCGGCAAAAAGGCCATGTGGGAGAAAATGGACGAAGCCACGCAGACCGGCCGGTATGACCTGCCGCGCAAAGAGGGGAGCTGGCACATCACCACGCAGCAGGGGGTGGTGCATACCATCAT
The DNA here is from genome assembly GCA_025454495.1 of Anaerolineae bacterium. Classification (GTDB taxonomy): domain Bacteria; phylum Chloroflexota; class Anaerolineae; order Aggregatilineales; family Phototrophicaceae; genus JALHOR01. The sequence continues at coordinate 5,236 of JALOOI010000114.1, read as the reverse complement.
GACGCGAGTCGCGGATGTGGACGCAACCGACCCGGTGGCGCTGACCGCGGCCGAGATCGAAGGGCGGCGGCAGGTGGTGGAATATGTGCGCTTCCTGCGCGATTATGTGCCGGGCTACGAACAGGCGGAGTTATCCTGGTTTTGCGAACCCATTGGCGTGCGCGAAACGCGCCGCGTCTATGGCCGGTATCGCCTCACCCGTGCTGACTGCCTGAGCGCCCGCAAATTTGATGATGCGGTGGCCGCCTGCGGTGCGCCGATTGAAGATCATCATGGTGGCAGCGATACCCGGTGGGAATACCTGCCGGATGGCATGACCTACGACATTCCCTACGGGGCGCTGCTGCCCGCGGAAATTGATGGGCTGCTGGTGGCCGGGCGCTGCTTCAGCGCCACGCACGATGCCCATGCTTCCTGCCGGTCGATGGCGCAGATGATGGCCCTGGGGCAGGCGGCCGGGGCCGCGGCGGCACTCGCTGTTCAGCAGGATGTGCTGCCCCATACGCTGGAGATCGGCCTGCTCCAGGACACGCTGCGCCGGATGGGGGCGCGTTTCGGGGAAATTCGGGCGGATAACCCGTATATCGCGGCGGAGGGCTGAGCCATGCCACTCGTACAAACCACCCTGGGGCCGCTGCCGGCAGAACGCCTGGGCTGGATCAACGCCCAGCTGGACAGCGTGGAAAAAGCCGTCGAAGAAATGGGTTACTGGCGCAGCGCCGGCGGCGGCGCAGTGGTCGATGCCCAGCCGTTTGGCTGCGGCCGCAATGTGCGTAAGCTGGTCGAAGTCAGCCAGGCGACCGGGCTGCCCATCATTGTGCCCACCGGCTTTCAATCCAAAGAATTTTATCTGCCGGATCACTGGCAGTACAAATACGATGAAGACACGCTGACGGAACTGCTGTGGCAGGAAGTGACCGCCGGCGCAGACCTGAACGGTTATGAGAGTCCCATCGTGCAGCGCAGCCCGGTAAAAGCCGGGTTTGTGAAGGTGGCGGGCGATTATCAGGTGGTCAGCCAGCACACCCGCAAACATATTCGGGTGGCGGGGCGGGTGCATCAGCAAACCGGCGTGCCGGTGCTGGTGCATACCGAACATGGCACGGCCGCGCCGCTGCTGCTGGATTTGCTGGAAGCCGCCGGGGTGCCGCCGGCCAGCGTCATGCTGTGCCACATTGACCGCAATTACGATCCTTACCTGCACCTGCAACTGGCCCGGCGCGGCGCGTTCTTGCAGTACGATACGCCGTCGCGCATCAAATATCAGCCGGAGCATATCGTCGTGGGGCTGATGCGGACGCTGTTCGAGGCCGGCCTGGGCGGCCAACTGCTGCTCGGCGGCGATATGGCCCGGCGTTCCTACTGGCGGGCCTATGGCGGCGGCCCCGGCTTTGATTATCTGCTGGCGGTGTTCACGCCGCGCCTGCGGGCCGAAGGCTTCACCGATGCCGAACTGCATCAGGTGTGGCACGCCAACCCGGTGCGCTGGCTGACGGGGGCGCTGAAGTGACATGCTGCTGAAATTGACGGTGCTGAATCGCATGTATGCCGAAGGACTCATCGCTATTCTGCGGGCGGAGAGCGCCGCCGGGCTGCTGGATGCAGCGCAGGCGCTGCACGCCGGCGGTATGAGCGTGATCGAAGTAACCATGACCACGCCGGGAGCGCTGGAGGTCATTCAGCAGGCGCGGGCACAGACGGATACGGAGGTGCTGTTTGGCGCGGGCAGCGTCGTGGACAGCGAAACTGCCCGCCTGGCCATCCTGGCCGGGGCGCAGTTTATCGTTACGCCGGTGCTGGCGGTGGATGTCATCCGTACCGGCAGCCGCTACGGTGTGCCGGTCATCATGGGCTGCTACACGCCGACCGAGATCAAAACCGCCTGGGAGCAGGGGGCCGATCTGATTAAGCTGTTCCCGGCCACAGCCGGCGGCACCGCCTACCTGAAGGCCGTCCGTGCCCCGCTGCCCCAGGTGGCCTTTGTACCCACCGGCGGCATCCATGCCGGCAATGCCGCCGAATTTTTACAGGCGGGCGCGTTTGCTCTGGGCGTGGGCGATGCGCTGGTGAACAGTGCGCTGCTGGCCGCCGGCGACCTGGCGGAGATCACGCGGCGGGCCCAGGCGCTGCGGGCGGCCGTGCAGTCCGTGCGCCCCTGAAGCGCTGCGCCGGCGTTGCCGGCCGCCGCCGGCCGCGTTACAATCCGGGCCGGGTTTTCCGCGATGCACAGGCGCAGCCATGCCTTACCTGATCGGCGTTGATACGGGCACCAGCAGCACCAAAACGGCCCTCTGGCGGGATGATGGCGTATTGCTGGCCGAAGCCACCGCCGCCTATCCGCTGCATCGCCCGCAGCCCACCCATGCGGAACAATCGCCGCTGGACTGGTGGCAGGCCGCCTGCCAGACGATCCGGGCGGTGCTGGCGGCCGGCGGGGTCGCGCCGGCGGAGGTGGCAGCCGTTGGCGTGGATGGTCTGGGCTGGTCGCCGGTGCCGGTGGATGCCGCTGGCGAACCGCTGTTTCCGGCGCTCATCTGGCTGGATCGACGGGCGGAAGCCGAAGCGGCTGACCTGCGGGCGCTGCCCGAAGCGGCCGCGCTGGTAGACCTGGTGGCCAACCCGCTGGATGCCGCCTACATCACCCCCAAACTACGCTGGCTGCGCCGGCAGCACCCGGCGCTGTATGCCCGCACCGCCCAATTTTTAACCAGCACCGGCTTCATTGTGCACCGGCTGACCGGGGTCTTTAGCTGCGATTACACCCAGGCCTATGGCTTCCACTGTTTTGATATGCGCCATGAGCGCTGGGATGCGGCCGCGGCCGACCTGCTGCAAATTCCGCGGGCCACGCTGCCGCCGCTGTTCGCGCCCTGTGCCCGCGTGGGCACCGTGACGGCCGCCGCGGCCGCGCTCACCGGTCTGGCCGCCGGTACGCCGGTCATCGCCGGGGCGCTGGATGCGGCGGCCGGGGCGTTTGGGTCGGGCGTGGTGCGGGCCGGGCAAACATCGGATCAGGGTGGGACGGCCTTCGGGCTGTCGCTGTGCGTGGAGCGCGTGCTGGTGGAGCCGCGCCTCATCTTCTCGCATCATGTGGTGCCGGGCACCTATCTTTTTCAGGGTGGGACGGTCGGCGGCAGCGTGCTGCCCTGGTTCAAAGAAGCGCTGGGCCAGCCCGAAGTGCTGGCGGCGCAGCTCACCGGCGGCAGCCCCTACGCCATCATGAGCCAGGAAGCCGCCGCCGCACCCCCCGGCGCAAACGGGCTGCTGTTTTTGCCCTACCTGGCCGGGGAACGCTCGCCGCTGTGGAATTCTGCGGCCCGCGGGGTGTTCTTCGGGCTGTCGTCCACCACCACCCGCGCCGATCTGCTGCGGGCGATGATGGAGGGCTGCGCCTTTGCCGTGCAGCACAATGTGCAGGTGATGGCCGCCAGCGGCGTGCGCCCGCAGTCGTGGATTGGGATTGGCGGGGCGGCCGCCAGCCCGGTCTGGTGCCAGATCAAGGCCGACATCAGCAATCGCCCGTTTACGGTGGCGCGGCGGGCGGATGGCGGCAGCGGTGATAACACCCTGGGGCTGGCGGTGATGGCCGGGCACGCGGTGGGCTTATACCCCGATCTGGCGGCGACCATGGAAAGCCTGCTGCCAGAGCGCACGGTGTACCAGCCCGTGGCGGAGCGCCATGCCCTGTATGAGCGTTATTTTGCGCTGTATCTGCAACTGGTGGAAACGCTGCTGCCGCAATTTAGCCGGCTGGCGCAGCTTGTACAGTCAGGACAGGCGTTATGAAAGCAGTCGTGCTGGAAGCTCCCGCGACGCTGGTGTATCGGGAAGATTACCCGCTGGCGATACCGGGCGCGGCGGATGTGCGCGTGCGGCTGCGGGCGGCCTCGATCTGCGGCTCCGACATGCTGCGGGTGTACAGCGGGCACGCCAAAACCTATCCGCTGGTGCCCGGCCACGAATGCGCCGGCATCATTGATGCCATCGGGGACGGTGTGCCGGCAGAGTGGCAGGGGCGGGCGGTGGCGGTGGCCCCGCTGATCCCGTGCCATGCGTGCGTAAACTGCCGGCGCGGGTTATTCGCTTCCTGCCAGCGTTATTCTTTCATCGGTTCGCGCCAGGCCGGGGCTTTTGCCGAATATCTGGCTGCGCCGCTGCGAAATGTGGTGGCGCTGCCCCCGGAGGTGCCCCTGGAGACGGCCGCACTCATTGAACCGCTGACGGTGGCGCTGCACGCGCTGGAGCGCGGTGGCGGGGCCGCCGGCCGCACGGTGGCCATCTTCGGAGTCGGATCAATCGGGCTGCTGACGGTGCTGGCGGCGCGGTTTCTGGGGGCGGCGCAGATCATTGCGGTGGATGTGCAGGAAGCTAACCTGGACTTTGCCCGTCACCTGGGGGCGACCCATACCCTGAACGCCCGCGGCGATGTCACCGAAGCGCTGCGCCGCCTGACCGATGGCGGGGCCGATGTGGCGCTGGAAGTCTCCGGGGCGCTGGCGGCGGTGGAACAGGTGGTGCAGGCCGTGCGTCCCGGCGGCGCGGTGGTCTTTGTGGGCAACCAGCCGCAGGATGGGGCGCTGCCCTCACGCCTGATTGAGCATATCATGCGGTATCAGGTCAATTTACACGGAGCCTGGATGTCCTATTCGGCACCGTTCCCCGGCCACGAATGGACGGACGCGGTACAGGCCATTCAGCAGGCCCCGGCCGATTTTGCCGCCCTCATTTCGCACCGGGTGCCGCTGGCCGGCCTGCCGGCCATGTTCGACCAGATGCATCGCCGGGCCATCCTCTACCGCAAAATTATGGTCACTTACGACGCTTAGCGCGGCCTATTCAAACTCCGGCAGGGCTTCTTCCCCGGCGGCCACCGCCAGCGCATTCACCAGCCGGCCAATTGGCAGCAGGCACGAATCGGCCGGGCGACCCTGCAAGCGCCACTCAATGGCGGTGTAACTGGCCATGCCGAACAGCAGGCGGGCCGGCGGGTCGTCCCCCAGGGCGATCAAAATATCCGTCGGTATGCCGGCTGGCTGCGTGATCCAGTCGATATGCTGCTGCATCTGGCGGCGGCGCTCCGGGCTGTAGGCCGGGCAGCCATCCAGCAGGGGTTGCAGGCGCGTCATCGCCTCTGCCAGGTCTGGCGATACCGCCGCTGCCGGCTGTGCCGTCAGGTTGGCGATGACGCGGGGCGCGAGTGTGATCCGCTGCGCCGGGGTGGCACTGGCGAAGCCGG
>JALOOI010000113.1 GCA_025454495.1 Anaerolineae bacterium | reverse complement strand
GCCGGCGGCCGCGGCCCGGCGGTCTATTTCGCGGCCGGCGGCGGGGCGTTACAATAGAGGCGGTGCGGGGCCGCTGCGCCCGCGTAAAAAATTTTTTCAGGGAGAAACCGTCATGTCGCGTCCTGTAACGTTATTTACCGGCCAGTGGGCCGATTTACCGCTGGCGACGCTGGCCGAAAAAGCCGCCGCCTGGGGCTATGATGGGCTGGAACTCGCCTGCTGGGGCGATCATTTTGAGGTGGATAAAGCCCTGGCGCAGGATGGCTATGTGCAGGGCCGGCATGACCTGCTGGCCCGCTTCGGCCTTAAATGTTATGCCATCAGCAATCACCTGGTGGGGCAGTGCGTCAGCGATCCCATTGATGCGCGGCACCAGTCCATTGTGCCGGGGCGCATCTGGGGCGATGGCGACCCGGCCGGCGTGCAGGCCCGCGCCGCGGAAGAAATGGCCAACACCGCCCGCGCCGCCCGCCTGTTCGGGGTGGAGGTGGTGAACGGCTTCACCGGCAGCCCGGTCTGGCACATGCTCTATTTCTTCCCGCCCACCTCCCCGGCCCTCATTGATGCCGGCTATGCCCGCTTCGCCGACCAGTGGCGGCCCATCCTGGATGTGTTCCAGCAACAGGGGGTGCGCTTCGCCCTGGAAGTGCATCCGACGGAGATTGCCTATGATATTTACACCGCCGAAAAGACCCTGGCCGCGCTGGACGGGCACCCGGCCTTCGGCTTCAACTTTGACCCCAGCCATTTCCAGCATCAACTGTTCGACCCGGTGAATTTCATCCGGCGCTTCCCGGAACGCATTTTCCACGTCCACATCAAGGATACTAAAGTGCGGCTGAACGGCAGCAGCAGCATCCTGTCCTCGCACCTGCCCTTCGGCGATGACCGGCGCGGGTGGGATTTTGTGTCGCCGGGGCATGGCGATGTCCATTTTGAGGGCATCATCCGGGCGCTCAACCGCATCGGCTATGCCGGGCCGCTGTCGGTGGAGTGGGAAGACAGCGGGATGGATCGGGAACATGGCGCGGCCGAATCAGCCCGGCTGGTGAAACAGTGGGATTTTAAGCCGTCGTCCGTCGCTTTTGATGCTGCTTTTGAGAAATAAGGCCGCCCGCGCGGCCCCCGATGCTCTCTGGAGGACAGTAAACCCATGACACAACCAGTACGCGCCGCCATCATCGGTGCGGGCGGCATGGCCCGGTACCACATCCCCACCATGCTGGCCCACCAGACGCAGGTGGTGGTCATCTGCGAACCTTCGGCCGAACAGGTGAAGCTGACGCAAAAAGTCTTTAAAAAGCACAAACAGCCGGTGCCGCCGAATGAGCCGAACCTGGCGAAACTGCTGCACGATTACGCCGGAAAGCTGGATGTGGTCTTCATCATCACGCCGCACGCCCTGCACCATGACCAGACCCGCGCCTGCCTGGAAGCCGGGCTGGATGTGCTGCTGGAAAAGCCCATGGTGCTGAACGCCGCCGAAGCCCGCAGCCTCATCGACTGCCGCGACCGCACCGGCCGGCTGCTGGTGGTGGCCTTCCAGGGCGGGCTGTCGCCGCAAATTCGCCATGTGGCGCAGCAGCTTACCGGCGGGCACCTGGGCGAACTGCTCAACGTCAGCGGCACGGTGTGGCAGAACTGGAAAGACCTGTCGGCGGGCACCTGGCGGGCGATGCCGGCGCTGTCCGGCGGCGGCTTCCTGTTCGATACCGGGGCCCACATGCTGAATACCATCTGCGACCTGGTGGGCGAAGATTTTGCCCGCGTGAGCGCCTGGCTGGACCCGCGCGGCACCGAAGTCGATATTTGCGGGGCCGTGCTGGCCCGCACCCGCTCCGGCGTGCTGGTGACGATCAACGCCTGTGGCGATGCGCCGCCATCGTGCGAATCCAGCATTCGCGTCATCACCCGCGATGCGCTCATTGAAACCGGCCAGTGGGGCGAGCGCCTGCTCATCCAGCCACGCGGCGCGAAGAAGCTGCGCCCGGTAGCCCTGCCGCCCATGCGCGGCGCGTGGGAGCAGTTTCTGGATGTGCGGGCCGGCACAATCGCCAACCCGTGCCCGCCGGAAGTGGGCTTACGCATGGCGCAGCTCTGGGATGCCATTCGCGCGTCCGCCGCGCAGGACGGCGCACCCGTCACCATTGCCGGCTGAGCCGGCAGACCGTACCACCCGCAGCGCTTATCGATGATACACACAGGGAGCACAGCAACCCCATGGCAACCCCGAACCCCATTCGCGTGACCGTCTGGAATGAAGGTCTGCACGAACTGAAAAATGAAGCCGTCCAAAAAATTTACCCGGATGGCATCCACAACGCCATCGCCGCTTTTTTGCAGGCGGCCGGTTTCGCCACCCGCACCGCCACCCTGCGCCAGCCGGAACACGGCCTCACGCAGGAGGTGCTGGACACCACCGATGTCTTGATCTGGTGGGGGCACCTGGCCCACGGCGAAGTGGAAGATGCCATTGTTGACCGGGTGCAGCAGCGCGTGCTGGCCGGCATGGGGCTGGTGGTGCTGCACAGCGGCCACCACAGCAAAATCTTTAAACGGCTGATGGGCACCAGCGGCGACCTGCGCTGGCGCGAAGCGGACGAAAAAGAGCGCATCTGGGTGATCGAACCGGCGCACCCCATCGCGGAGGGGCTGCCGGAGTATTTTGAGCTGCAACCGGAGGAGATGTACGGCGAGCGCTTCGACATCCCCGCGCCGGAGACGCTGGTGCTGGTAAGCTGGTTTGAAGGCGGCGAAGTGTTCCGCAGCGGCTGCTGTTACCAGCGCGGCAGCGGCAAGGTGTTTTACTTCCGCCCCGGCCACGAAACCTATCCCACCTATTACCAGCCGCTGGTGCAGCAGGTCATCATCAACGGGGTGAAGTGGGCGTACACGCGCACGCCGGTTGCGCCGCGGGTGGTGGCGGTGAAGGAATTCATGAAATGAGCAAAAAAGCCCTCATGTTCGTGGGCGGGTGGGACGGGCACCAGCCGCAGCAGAGCGCGGCCCTGTTCGCCGGGCTGCTGCACGCGGCCGCTTACCAGGTGGACAGCGCCGACACGCTGGATGTGCTGCTGGATGGCGCACACCTGCTGACCTATGACCTGATCGTGCCGGTGTGGACGATGGGGCAGATTACGCCGGAGCAGGCCGCGCCGCTGCTGGCCGCGGTGGCCGCCGGGGTGGGGCTGGCCGGCTGGCATGGCTGCATGGCGGATTCGTTCCGGGAGAATACCGATTATCAATTCATGGTGGGCGGGCAGTGGGTGGCGCATCCCGGCAACATCATCGATTACACCGTGCAGATCACCGACCATGACCACCCGATCACCGCCGGGCTGGACGATTTCGCCATGCATTCGGAGCAGTACTACATGCACATCGACCCGGCCAACCGGGTGCTGGCCACCACCACCTTCAGCGGGGAACATGCCGCCTGGACGGCCGGGGTGGTGATGCCGGTGACGTGGACGAAACAGTGGGGCCGGGGCCGGGTGTTTTACTGCTCGCTGGGCCATGTCACCGCCGATTTTGACGTGCCCGCGGCCCGCGAGATGGTGCGGCGCGGGCTGCTGTGGGCGGCCCGGTGAGCGCCGCCATGAACCCGCCCCGCGCCCGCCAGGTTAAAGGTGCCTCTTGCTGCCGCTGATGCCGCTCAGTGCCTGTGCCGATGCCATCAGCCAGGAGCCGCCGGTGCAGGCCCGCCTGCTGGTGGCCCATGGCCTGTCGCATATTGACCTGCGCCGGGTGTGGGGCCGCCCGCTGGCCGCGCTCAGCAGCGGCGAAATTGCCACGCTGCACGTGGTGCTGCGCGAGGCCGGGCTGCGGCCGCACATCCTGTACAGCGACCTGGGTTACGACGACGTGACGGCCCCGCCGGCCGCCGAACTGGCCCGGCTTGAGCGGCTGCTGGCCGTGGCCCGGGCGCTGGAGGCTCCGTTCATTCGGCTGTCTACGGGCCGGCCCCCCGGCGGCGATAAGCCGGCCAACCACCTGCTGCCGGCCATCCGCCGCCTGAAAGCGCTGCTGCCGGCGGCCGAAGCGGCCGGGGTGACGCTGCTGCTGGAGAATGCGCCGGGCACCGTGGGCGAAATCCCCTCCAACATCCACAGCCTTTTGCACGCGCTGAACAGCCCCTTTGTGCGGCTGGCGTGGAACCCCGGAGCCTTTGTGCGGGCCGGCGTGGCGCAGCAGGTGCCGGATTTCTGGCTGCTGCTGGGCCGGCTGACCGGGGCGGTGCTGCTGGAAGATGCCACCCTGCTGGATCGGGCTGCCTGCCTGCCGGGGGAGGGGGATGCCGATCTGCCGGAGCTGCTGGTGAACCTGCGCGAAGCCCGTTATGGCGGGGTGCTGGCGCTGGACAGCGCCGCGCTGCCGGCGGGGCTGGAAGGCCGGGCACAACTGGCGCTGCTGGTGCTGGCCGCCCGGCGGCTGCTGGCCGCGGCCGGCCGGCGCGGCTGAGGGCAACCGTAGCCCATCGGCGGCAGAAGGCCGGCCGACCTGGCCGTCGGCCGCTATGGTAGCCCCCCCCGTACCCCCAAAAAGAATCGTTTGCCCCGGCCAAAAGCGGCCGCTGAATCGTTTGTTCTGGTTGGTGCCCGTTCATTCTGACGGCATAATATTTTCAAACAACCCGTTTTTGAGTGGATTTAAGAAAAAATACTGTGGTTATTTCCATTGGCATCACCGGCCTGGGGACGTGGTTCCCCCCGCAGCGCCAGACGGCGGACGACCTGGCGACGCTGACCGGCATCCCGGCGGCCGTCCTGCGCGAGAAGATGGGCATTGTGCAGCGCCACATCGCCGGGCCGCAGCACACCGTGACTTACATGGCCGGTCAGGCGGCACAGCGGGCGCTGGCCATGGCCGGCGTGCCGCCGCAGCGCGTGGCGCTGGTCATTTCGCATGGCAGCGAGCATAAAGATCATCTGGTGTGGAACGCGGCCGCGAAAATTATGCACGACCTCGGCGCGACGGCGGCCTACGCCTTTGAACTGTACGCCCTGTGCGCCGGCGCACCCATCGCCCTGCACACCGCCCGCGCCCTCATGCTGGCCGATGAACGGCTGGAATATGTGCTGCTGGCGGCCGGCAGCCGCGAAAATGACCTCATCAATTTCCACAATGAGCGCTCGCGCTTCATGTTCAATTTTGGCGCGGGCGGCGGGGCCCTGCTGCTCCAGCGCGGCGCAGCCCACAATCAGCTTCTGGGGTCGGCCGCCATCACCGATGGCACCCTGTCCGAAAGCGTCATCCTCACCACCGCGGCCGTCGCCCCCGGTGAGCCGGCGGTGGTGGGGGAGGTGCAGGGCCGGCTGGATGTGCCGGACAGCGCCGCCATGGCCGAGCGCCTGGCGGCCGTCTCGCTGCCCAATTTCGTCCGCGTCATCCAGGATGCGGTGGCGCAATCCGGCGCAGCGCTGGCCGATGTCGCCTTTCTGGGCCTCACCCACATGAAACGTTCTTTTTACGAGCAAATTCTGGCCGCGGTGGGGCTGTCGCCGGCGCAGTCCATCTATCTCGATCATTACGGGCACGTGCAAAGTGTGGACCAGGTGCTGGCGCTGGAACTGGGGCTGGCGGCGGGCAAAATTAAGCCCGGTGATCTGGTGGTGCTGGCCGGCGCGGGCACGGGCTACACCTGGAGCGCGATCGCGCTGCGCTGGGGCGCAAGCCGGCCCTGACTCAATAGATGCAAAAAGGTTTTTTACCATGCGTATTCTGGCTTCTGACTGGCTGGCCTTTCATGCGGATCGCACGCCGGAGCAACTGGCGCTGATCGACCAGGGCACCGGGCAGCACCTGACCTATGCCGCGCTGAATGACCGCGCCGGCCGGCTGGCGGCCTATCTGCATGAGGTGTGGGGCGTGCGCCAGGGCGACCGCGTGGCGCTGCTGGCCAAAAATTCCAGCGCGTATTTTGAGATTGAATTTGCCTGCATCAAACTGGGGGCGCTGCTGCTGCCGCTGAACTGGCGGCTGGCCGCGCCGGAACTGCGCTTCATCCTGGGCGATGCCACCCCGGTGGGGCTGCTGTACGATGCCGACTTTGCCGACCGCGTGCCGGAAATCCGTACTGCCAGCGTGCGCCATACCCTGCGGCTGGATTTTGGTCAGCCGCCGGTGGACGACGCGCCCGACTACGAAACTGCCCTGGCGGCGGCCGCGGCCCCGCTGGCGATGCTGCCGCACCTCACCCACGATGACCCGCTGATGATTATGTACACCGCCGGCACCACCGGCCATCCCAAAGGCGTGCTCATCACCCACGGCATGATGCTGTGGAACGCCATCAACATCACCACCCCCACCGGCCTCAACCATCGCAGCGTGTTTTACTGCGTGCTGCCCACCTTCCACATCGGCGGCCTCAATTTATACGTCAACCCGCTGCTGCACCTGGGCGGCACCAGCATCATCGCCCGCCAGTACGACCCGGCGCTGACGCTGGCCACCCTGGGCGACCCGGCGCAGGGGGTAACGCATATGTTCGGCGTGCCGTCCATCTATTTGTTCCTCAGCCAGCACCCGCATTTTGACGACACCGACCTGAGCGGGGTGCAGTCCTGGGGCTGCGGCGGGGCCCCCATGCCGGTGGCGCTGCTGGAGCGTTACGCCCGGCGCGGCATCATCATCCAGACCGGCTTCGGCATGACGGAAACCAGCCCCACCGTCTTCCTCAGCGACCGGCGGCGGGCGCTGGAGAAGCCGGCCAGCGTGGGCAAGCCGCTGCAACATACCCGCGTGCGCGTCGTCCACCCGGATGGCCGCGCGGTGGCCCCCGGCGAAGTGGGCGAAGTCCTCATCAGCGGGCCCAACGTCACCCCCGGTTACTGGCAGCGGCCGGATGCCAACGCGGAGAGCTTCAGCGTGGATGCCCACGGCGACCGCTGGCTGCATTCCGGCGATGCCGGCATGGTGGATGAAGATGGCTGCATTTACATCGTGGATCGCTACAAAGATATGTACATCAGCGGCGGCGAAAACGTGTACCCCGCCGAAGTGGAGCAGGTGCTGTACCAGATCGCCGGCGTGGCCGAAGCCGCCGTGATCGGCGTGCCGGATGCGAAATGGGGCGAATGCGGCCGGGCCATCGTGGTGGCGCAGGCCGGGCACACCCTGTCGCCGGCGGCCATCCTGGCGCACTGCCGGCAGCACCTGGCGAAATTTAAAGTCCCCGCCAGCGTGGTCTTTGTGGCCGCGCTGCCGCGCAATGCCGCCGGCAAAGTGCTGAAGCGGGAGCTAAAAGCGCAGTTTGGCGCGGCCACGGAGGCCTGAGCCTCCCCCACCCGCGCACGATTAAACGTTATTTCTGGTTAACCTGAGGGAGCTTTTTGATGGATATTCCAGCCTTACCCGGCATCACCGTCCGCAGCGTCACCACCCCGCGCCTGACCACCCGCGTCCTGTTCAGCGGGCCCGAAGACGGCGTGCCCGTGCTGTTTTTGCATGGCAACGCCTCCTCCTCCACCTACTGGGAAGAAGTGATGCTGGCGCTGCCGCCGGGCTTTCGCGGCATCGCGCCGGATCAGCGTGGCTATGGCGGTGCCGACCGCAGCGCAAAAATTGATGCCAGGCGCGGCATGGGCGATTTTAGCGATGATGCCTTCGCCCTGCTGGATGCCCTGGGCATCGCGCAGGCGCACCTGGCCGGGCATTCCCTGGGCGGGGCGGTGTGCTTCCGTATGCTGCTGGATCAGCCGCAGCGCCTGCTGAGCGTGACCCTGGCCGCCACCGGCTCGCCGTATGGCTTCGGCGGCAGCAAAGGGCTGCATGGCGAACCCTGCTACCCGGATGGTGCCGGCAGCGGCGGCGGCATCGTGAACCCCACCTTTACGCAGTTGATGGCCGCCGGCGACCGCAGCAGCGACAACCCGCAGGCCTCGCCGCGCGTGGTGATGAACAGCTTCTACTGGAAGCCGCCCTTTAAACCCGCCCGCGAAGAAGCCCTGCTCAGCGGGCTGCTCGCCGAGCATGTGGGGCCGCAGGCATACCCCGGCGATATGACCCCCTCGCCCAACTGGCCCAACGTCGCGCCCGGCCAGTGGGGCCCGGCCAATGCCCTGTCGCCGCTGTATGCCGGCGATGTGTCGCGGCTGAACCACATCACCCCCAAACCGCCGGTGCTGTGGGTGCGCGGCGCGGATGACCAGATCGTCAGCGATACCTCGCTGTTCGACATGGGCACCCTGGGGGCCCTGGGCGCGGTGCCCGGCTGGCCCGGCGCAGAAGTGTACCCGTCGCAGCCCATGGTCAGCCAGACGCGGGCCGTGCTGCAAGCCTACCAGGCGCACGGCGGCCACTACGAAGAAGTGGTGTTCGCCGACTGCGGGCATTCGCCGTTCATCGAAAAGCCGGACGAGTTTAACCGGGCCTTTCATGCCCTGCTGGGGCGCTGACCGGGCCCGGCCGCGCACGCCCCCGCACACCTGCGGTATCATCGGGGGCAGGGTGGCCCACACGGCCGGAGGGCAGGGCAGGCGATGGCACATTCCATCTTTAAAGGCGAGTTCGACCAGCTCGACCGCGCCATTCTGGAAGAATTGCAGGTGAACGGGCGGATCAGCGTGGCGGACCTGGGGCGCAAGGTGCATCTGTCGCCCCCGGCCGTCTACCAGCGCATCAAGCGTATGGAACGGGCGGGCCTCATCCGGGGCTATCACGCGCAGATCGACGCACAGCAGGCCGGCTATGATGTGCTGTGCTTCATCCGGCTGAGCCTGCAACCGCACAACCGCGAACAGCTCGACGCGCTGCATGAGCGCATCCGCCGGCTGCCCGAAGTGCTGGAATGCTACCACACCGCCGGCAGTTACGACGTGCTGCTAAAAGTGCAGGTGCCCGATCATCGGGCGCTGGATGCGCTGGTGAAAGAGCAGTTGATGACCGTGCCGGGCGTGGACAAACTGGAGACCAGCATCGCCCTCAGCACCCTGAAAGCGACGACGGCGCTCAAACTCTTTTAGGCCACGCCGGCCGGCACCCCCGGCGGGCGTTCAACCACATCACACAGGCAAACGCTATGTACGCAGGCGATTATCTGGGGCGGCGGGCCCTGTATACTCCCGATCAGCAGGCCGTGGTGGATGCGGGCAAAACCCCGCATCGCGCCTTTACCTATGCCGAATTGAACAACCGGGCCAACCGGCTGGCCCATTACCTGCGCCATGGCGCGGGCATCCGCCGGGGCGACCGCGTGGCCATCCTGGCGCATAATGGCGTGGAATATCTGGATACGTTCTTCGCCTGTGGCAAGCTGGGCGCGGTGATGGTGGGGCTGAACTGGCGGCTGCACTGGCGTGAACTGGTCGATCTCATCACGCGCACGCAGCCCACCGTCCTCATCTATTCCGACGATTTTAAAGCCCAGGTGGCCCACATCCGCGCCGCCACCGATGTGCTGGAGCACCTGCTGCACATCGAAGGCGAGGGCGTGCCCGGCAGCCGCTACTACGAAATGCTGCTCAGCGCGTCCGTGCTGCGCCCGGTGACGACCGACGACGTGACCGAAGAAGACATCGCCTGTCTCATCTTCACTGGCGGCACCACCGGGCTGCCCAAAGGCGCACAGATCAGCCATCGCATGATCGCCTGGAACACGCTGAACACCATCATCCACGATTTGCAGCACGGCGACATCACCGTGAACACCTTTCCGCTGTTCCACACCGGCGGGCTGCTGGTGTATACCACGCCGCTGCTCATCCTGGGCGGTACCGTGGTGCTGGTACGCAAGTTTGACCCCGAACAGGTGCTGACGCTGCTGCAAGATTACGCCGCCACCGTGTACGCCGGCGTGCCCACCACCTACCAGATGATGACCACCGCCCGCAACTGGGCCAGCGCCGACCTGAGCAATTTACGCTTTTGCACCAGCGGCGGCGCACCGCTGCCGGTGCCGCTGGTGGAGCAGTTCCAGCGCGAAAAAGGCGTGGTCTTTAAGCAGGGCTTTGGCATGTCGGAATTTGGGCCGGGGGTGTTCGCGCTGGCCCCGGAAGATTCCATCCGCCGCGCCGGCAGCATCGGGCGGCCCAATTTCTTTGTGGATGCGCGGATTGTGGACGACGCGAACCAGCCCGTGCCGCCGGGCCAGGTGGGCGAGCTGGTGCTGCGCGGGCCCTCGCGCTGTTCCGGCTACTACGATGACCCCGCCGCCAGCGCCGCCGCCGTCGATGCCGCGGGCTGGTTCCACACCGGCGACCTGGCGGTGATGGACGAGCAGCAGTATTACACCATTGTGGATCGCAAAAAGGATATGTTCATCAGCGGCGGCGAAAACATCTACCCCGGCGAAATTGAGCAGGTGATTTACAAACACCCGGCGGTGGAAATGTGCGCCGTTATCGGCGTGCCGGATGCCAGATGGGGCGAAGCCGGCAAAGCCTTCGTGGTGCTGCGGGCCGGGGCCACCCTCACCGCCGAGGAACTGCACGCCCACATGCAGCATTACCTGGCCGGCTACAAAGTGCCGCGCCACATCGAATTTAGAGCCAGTTTACCCATTTCCGCCGCCGGCAAAATTTTGAAGCGGGCGCTGGCGGGCGCACCAGAAAATACCGCGGAGCAGGAACTATGACTCTCAGCATCGGCATAAGTGCCAGCCGCACCCGCACCCTCACCGATGAAGCGGTGCGCCTGTTCGCGCAGGCCTCCGGCGATACCAACAGCCTGCATCTGGATGAAGCCTACGCCGCGCAAACGCCATTCGGGCGGCGCATCGCCCATGGCCTGCTCACGGTCAGCGTCATTTCGGCCATCCTGGGCAACGACCTGCCCGGCCCCGGCACCATCTACCTGGGGCAGGAAGTGAAATTTAAAGCGCCGGTTTTCGTCGGCGATACCATTACGGCGACCGTGGAACTCATCAAATATCGAGAGGATAAGCGCATCGCCACCTTTCGCACCACCGCGGTCAATGCGGACGGGGTGCTGGTACTCGAAGGTGAAGCGGTGGTCATCGCGCCGGAGCCGGCCTGACCACCTTCGCTGAAAAAATTTGTGTTTACGCAGGCATGATGAGGAGATAATCTATGTATCGCAAAGTTATGCTGGTGCTGGTCGCGCTGCTGGTGCTGCCGGGGGCGCTCAGGCTCACCTCGGCCCAGGAGGGCGAGCCACTCAAGATCGGGCTGCTGGTAGACCAATCCGGCGCGCTGACCATTTACGGCTTTGAACTGGAACACGGCTTTAAACTGGGGCTGCTGTATGCCGCCGGGGTGAACCCGGCCGATTACGCCAGCCTGGACGAAGCGCTGGCGGCGGTGACGGTGGCCGGCCGCCCGGTGGAAGTCATCGTGCGCGATAACGGCAGCAATGCCGATACGGCCTCCACCCAGGCGCGTGAATTGATCGAACAGGAGGGCGTGGAAATCCTCGTCGGGGCCCCCAGTTCGGGCGTGATGACCGGCGTGCAGCAGGTGGCGCTGGATAGCGATGTCATCCTGTTTGCGGCCCCGGCCGCCTCGCCGGCCATCACCGGCGCGAACTTTAACGTGAACACCTTCCGCGTGTGCCGCAACACCTTCCAGGACTTTTTGGCTTTCGCGCCCTATGCCACCGCCGAACTGGGCAATCAGTTCGTCATCCTGGCGGTGGACAATGACTTCGGGCGGGCCAGCGCGGCCGCGGCCGGGGTGCTGGCCAGCGCCGGCATTGAATTCGTCAGTGATCCCATCTTTGCGCCGCTGGAAACCACCGATTTCACCCAGTATCTCCAGCAGGTGCTGGAATCGGGCGCGGATGCGGTGCTGCCCATCTGGGCCGGCGACGGCTCCGTGACGCTGTTCCAGCAGATCGCCGAACTGGGCGTGCAGGAGCAGATGGCGGTGGTGGCGGCCTTCAACTCCAACGAAATTGTGGCCGTCAGTGACCCCAGCACCATCGGCAATATCTCGTGGATCGTGTATCACTACTCCTTCCCGCAGAACGAGATTAACGACTGGCTGGTGGAACAGAGCCGGGCGCTGTACAACGAAAACCCCGACCTGTTCACCGAATGCAGCTTCGCCACCGCCCAGGCGCTGGTGCAGGCCGTCACCACCACGGAAGGCGATACCCTGCCGGAAACCATGATCCCGGTGCTGGAAGGCCTGGTGTTTGAAGGCCCCAAAGGCACCTATGCCATTCGCCCGTCCGATCATCAGGCGCTGGTGCCCATGTACATCGCCCGCCTGACCAACCTGGACAACGCCGATCAGCAGTATTATGAACTGCTGGCGGAGATCCCGGCGAACCAGATTGTGCCGCCGGTGCTGCTGCCGGAAGCGCTGGCCGCCGAACGCCTGGCGCTGGATGAAGCCTTTAACGCCATGATCGCGGAGATGGGGCAGTAAGGCCCGCCCCTTCCCTGGCGGCCGCGGGCGAACACCCCGCGGCCGCCACCCGCTACCAGTGAAAGCGATGGGTGTGTGATGACGGTCATTTTAGAAGCGCGCAGCCTGCGGAAAGCCTTTGGTGGGCTGGTGGCGGTGGATGGCGTAAGCCTGGGCATCGCCGCCGGCTCCATGCATTCGATCATTGGCCCCAATGGCGCGGGGAAAACGACTTTTTTTAATTTGTTAAGCGGGCGTTTTAAACCAACCGCCGGCAGCATCCTGTACCAGGGGCGCGATATTACCGCGCTGCCGGTGCACCGCCGGGCGCACCTGGGCATCGGGCGCTCCTTCCAGATCACCAATATTTTCCCCAATTTAACGGTGTACGAAAATGCGCGGCTGGCGGCACAGGCTATCGGCCGCGACAGCTTTCAATTTTTGCGCCCGGCGGCCGCCTTCCGGCGTTACCAGCAGCGGGCGGAGGAAGTGCTGGCCCTCACCGGGCTAACGGGGGCGGCCTACCAGCTCGCCAGCGCCCTGCCCCACGGCGGCAAGC
Source organism: Anaerolineae bacterium (assembly GCA_025454495.1). Classification (GTDB taxonomy): domain Bacteria; phylum Chloroflexota; class Anaerolineae; order Aggregatilineales; family Phototrophicaceae; genus JALHOR01. The sequence continues at coordinate 139 of JALOOI010000113.1, read as the reverse complement.
GCAAGCTGGAACTGGCCATGATCCTGGCCGGCGACCCGCAGGTGCTGCTGCTGGACGAACCCACCGCCGGCATGGCTTCGGAACAGGTGCCGGAACTGCTCCAGGTGATCGACAGCATTCGCCGCCAGGGGCACAAAAC
>JALOOI010000320.1 GCA_025454495.1 Anaerolineae bacterium | reverse complement strand
CCGGTAGCGCTCGCCGATCTCCGTCAGGCTGGCATCTGGTTCGGTGAGAGCCAGCCAGAAACGCAGGATGAAGCCCGCCGGCCGCTGGAAAAACTGGATTACCGCAGCAAAAGGTGCGGACATAACGACAGGGCCTCATGCAATGTATAGCAATTGATTATGTCATGCATAAGCCATTCGTCAAGTTTACAGATCATATTAAGCCTGTCACAAGGCTTAGGGCACGGCCGGCGACCGGGCGGCGAGGACGGCCAGCAGCAGGCGCAGCGTCACCAGCAGCCACAGCAGGCCGCCGGCCAGCAGCAGGGGACGGGGGCCGGCGGCCGCGGCGGGCGGTTCGGTCAGCACGCGCCGCGGCGGGCGGTTCGGTCAGCACGCGCAGCGGGTCGGCGGGGTCAAGGTACAGGGTGATGCTGCTGCCTTCCGGCTGCGCGGCGTAGCGGTCGGCGGTCACGGTGAGGGTGACGGTTTGCGTGTTCAGCAGCGTGCCGGGGTCGGCATCGTAGTCAATCGTCAGGGTGTAGCGGTCGGCGGCGGCTTCGCGGCTGCTCACGCGCCCTTCCAGCGTGAAGGCGGCCGGCGGGGTGGTGGATTGGGCCAGCCACTGCTGCCCCTGAAGCGCCAGGACGGCCGTCAGGAACAGCCAGGCGGCGGCGAACAGCCAGCGGGCCCGGCCCAGGCGAAACAGGGGGCCGGATGGGGGTGGGGGCGGCGGTGAGACGGTTTCGGCCATGGTGGCTCCTGCGCGAACTGTGCCGTTCACAGCATTATACCACAGCGCCGCCCGCGTGATTGTCTATTGCGTCCGGGCATAATCCGGTTATGATTCAGCGGCATTCAGGACAGCTATTCACAGGGGGACAGAGGATGAAGAAAACAGGACTGCTGCTACTGCTGCTGGCGCTGCTGGTGACGGGCAGCGCGGCGGCACAAACACCCGTGACCGAAGTGCCGGCGCGGACGCTGGCGGTCATCCGGCTGCGGATTGCGCCGGGGCAGGAAAATTTAGAGCTGGTGACGCTGCCTTACCGTACCCCGGTCATCATTGAAGCGCGGAACAACATCGGCAACTGGCTGCTGGTACGCACCGAAGCCGGCGTGCGCGGCTGGGCGGCGGCGCGGTTCATCGGCTGGGACCCGGACATTGACCTGGCGCTGTTCCCGGTGTCCGGCGAGGTCTTTGGCGACAACCCGGCCTCGGCCGGCCCCCCGGTCGCGGTCGCGGTGCCGGAAGTCGCGCCGGCCACCCCGCCGCCCGGCGAACCGGGTACCGTGCTGGCCCGGCTGAACGTGCGGGCCGCGCCGGAAGCCACCGCCCCGGTCATCAACCGGCTGGAATTTCGCAGCGCCGTCTTCATTGAAGCCCGCAACGGCATCGGCAACTGGCTGCTGGTGACTTCGGCGGATGCGGCCGTGCGCGGCTGGGTGGCTTCGCGCTTCATCGAGTGGGAGGCGGAGGTGCTGCTGTCCAGCTTCCCGGTGTCCGGCGAGGTGTTCGGCGGGTTTGACCCGGCCGCGGCCACGCAGAGCGCCGCCGCCCCCGCGGCCACGGCCGCCGTGCCGCTGGTGGGCGGCCGCCTGGCGGATGGCAGCGTGCCGGGGCGGGCGCTGGTGCAAAATTTGAACGTGCGCCGCAGCCCGGCCGCCACGGCGGAACCCCTGGGCCAGATGAGCCTGAATACCCGCGTCATCATTGAAGCGCGTAATTTCATCGGGGACTGGCTGCTCATCCGCACCGAAGACGGCCGGCTGCGCGGGTGGGTGGCTTCGCGCTTCATCGGCTGGAGCGCCGAAATTGACCTGGCGACCTTTGCCATCTCCGGCGAAGAGATGGGGCAGTAGGGCCATGCGCCGGTTGTTCTCGCGGGAGAATGCGTATGCGCTGGCGCTGTGCGGGCTGCTGGCGCTGCTCGTCATCGTCACCACCGACAGCGCCCCGGCGTGGATTTACCAGGGATTTTAGCCGCCGCCCATGACGCTGACGCAGATCGTCCTGTTTGTGGGGCTGGCGCTGGTGCTGGCGGCGACGCTGCCGGGGCGCTGGCGCGGCCCGGCGCTGTATGTAGCCAGCCTGGGGGCGCTGTTCTGGCTGCAACCGCCGCTGGCCATCCGCTGGCTGGATTACAGCCTGCCGCTGGCGCTGTTCCTGCTGACGGTGCTGCTGTGGTGGATCACGCTGCCGGCGGCGGGCCGCCGCCTGAGCCGGGCCGATGCGCTGGCGCTGGCGGCGGGGGCGGGCATGGCGCTGCTGCTGGCGCTGGCCCGTTATGTCCCGGCGTTGCAGGCGCTGGAGATCACCACCCGCCCGCCGGAGATCACCGGGGTGCTGCTGGCGCTGCTGCTGGCCGGGCTGCTGCTGGCGCTGCTGGCGCGGGCCCCGGCCGCCCCGCTGCTGTGGGCCGCGCTGGGGGTCATCATCGGGCTGTTCCTCAGCATCAAAACGGAGCCGCTGGCGCTGGCGCTGAGCGCCTTTTTGCGCGGCCAGTCCGGCCAGGAGACGGCCGCCGCGGCCGCCGCTGACCTCAACTGGCTCGGCTTCTCGTATGTCGCTTTCCGGCTCATCCACACCGTGCGCGACCGGCAAAGCGGGCTGCTGCCGGCCTGCTCGCTGGCGGAATATGTGACGTATGTGCTGTTCTTCCCGGCGCTGACGGCCGGGCCCATCGACCGGGCCGGGCGTTTTGTGGAGGAACTGCGGTCGCTGCCGGCGCGGCGCGGGCTGGAAGCGGCGCGGCTGGCGGAGGGCTGCCGGCGGATCGCCGTGGGGCTGTTCAAGAAATTCGTCATCGCGGACAGCCTGGCGCTGTTCGCGCTCAATACCGCCACCGCCGACCAGGCGGTCTCCACCGGGGCGCTGTGGGTGATGCTGTACGCCTATGCGCTGCGCCTGTTCTTCGATTTTAGCGGCTACACCGATATTGCCATCGGCATCGGGCTGCTGTTCGGCATCACCCTGCCCGAAAATTTTGACCGGCCCTACCTCAAAAACAACCTTAACGCTTTCTGGCAAAGCTGGCATATGAGCTTAAGCGCGTGGGTGCGGGCCTATGTCTATTCGCCCATGCAGCGCAGCCTGCTGCGCCGGCAGCCGCGCCCGCCGCAGGAGCTGATAACGCTGGTGTGCCACCTGAGTACCATGCTCATCATCGGGCTGTGGCACGGGGTGACGCTGCCGTTTGCGGTGTGGGGGCTGTGGCACGGGGCCGGGCTGTTCGTGCATAAATTGTGGAGCGACCGCAGCAAACGCTGGTACCTGCGGCTGAAGACGCAGCCGCGCGGCTATCGCGCCTGGTCGCTGGCGGGCACGCTGCTCACCTTCCATTTTGTGTGCCTGGGGTGGGTGTGGTTCGCCCTGCCGGATATGGGGCAGGCGCTGCGCGTGTTCCTGCGCCTGTTCGGGGTGGCGTAACGCTGACCATCCGTATCATCGCCCGCATCGCTTTCAGGAGGCTGACCATGCCCATCACCGTAAGCTGGTACCAGGAGGCTCCCGCCGTGCTGCGGCTGCATTTTGAGGGTCTGTGGACGTGGGACGAGATGCACGCCGCGCACGAGACCATGGATGCGCTGCTGGATGAGCACGCTTATCCGGTGGCGCTGATTTATGATTTTCTGGCAGCCGGTTCGCTGCCGCCCAATGCCCTCTCCGGCATTCGCAGCCTGAACCGCAACCCGCACCCGCATTCAGCCGAAACGTACCTGGTGGGGCTGAACACCTTCTACCGCCTGATGATCGACACCTATCGCAAAGTGTACGGCAATTTTGCCAACCGGCACGCCGTCATCCCGTGCAGCACGCTGGCCGAAGCGCTGAGCCACATCGCCCGGCGTGCGCCTTAAGGGGATGGGGGCAAAAGATGCCCTCACCCGGTTTCCCGCACCCACCGGCGCGGGACGGGAAAAACGCCGGCCCGTCCTGCACCCCTGCGCC
>JALOOI010000319.1 GCA_025454495.1 Anaerolineae bacterium | reverse complement strand
GCGACGCGCGACCGGCTGTAACCGAGCAGGTCGGGCAGCGGCGCGGCCCCCGCCGGCACCAGCACGCGCCAGTTCAACTGGTAGCTGGCATCCAGCGCCACCAGCAGCGCGATGCCATCCGGCGCGGCCGGGCTGTACAGCGCGGGAATGCCGGGCATGGGCTGTTCCAGCCCGGTACGCGGTTCCACCAGCACCCAGCCTTTGCGGGCATACAGCAGCCCCAGGTACTCGCGCTCCTGGTAGGTGATGAGCAGCCGTTCCAGGATAACATCGGCATTTTCGCCGCCGACGGCGATGATGGCCCCGCTGACGAAACTGCCCGCGGCATCAAACGTATACAGCGCTTCGATCACCTGGAAGGTGGTGTCATCCAGGCTGATGACCGTGACCATGATGCCCTCCGCGCCCCACAGCACCGGGTACGGAGCCGGCACGCCGGCCGGCGCGGGCAGGCCCGCCAGCGGAATCTGGTATACCAGCAGTTGCGCCAGGTTGAAGATCATCAGGTTGTAGACGGCGCTGCCGGAGGTTTGTTCCGTCCAGGCGACGGCGCTGCCATCCGGCGACCAGGCCGGGGCGGAGCGCACCGTCACGTTATCCGGCACATCGCCGGCCAGGAACGAGGGGTTTAGCGGTTGATCGGCAATTTGATACAGGGTGCCGGTGGTACGATCGCACAGGAAGAAATTGGTGGGCAGCGGCCCGCCGCCCGCGCTGCCCTGGGCCAGCAGCGTCTGGCGCACCACCTCCGGCTGTGTTTCCAGCACGAAGTGGGTGCCGGTGGCCGCCAGCCAGGGGGGTGCAACGATGCCTTCCGGCGGCTGGCAGGCCGCATAGGGAGCCAGGGTGTTGCTGGCGGTCTGTTGCAGCACCACCCCGCCGGCCACCGCCAGCAGCGGCGGGGACGCGGTATCCTGGGCCAGCGCCCGCGGGCCCACCAGCAACAGCACCAGACCGATGATAAAGCGCAAACGCGAGAGGTGCATACAGGTTTCCTCCTGAAACACCGCCCATTTAACCGCAAAGCGGCGCGGAAAGCAAAAAGCGCTCCCCGCCGCCCCCCTACTTCAGGCCGCTGATCGCCACTTCCAGCGACGGATCCACCAGCGGCAGAATTTCATTCACATGCTCCATCGACCGGGCATGTTTAAAGTTCTTCAGCAGCACCTGCATGATGGTGCTGGACAAAAAGCGCATGATGGGATGCTCAAACCCCAGGTAAATAAACCAGCCCATGGCCGGGTTGTTCATGTACACCTGGGCGGAGCGCTTAATGACCGGGATATTGCGCGGGTAATCCGTCACGCCATTCACATCGCAAATGATGTGGATGGGCGCGGTGCCCTGGGCCAGCAACTGGCCAATCTCTTCACTGCTGGAGATCATCTCGGCTTCGGTGAATTTGTCCCAGATGTGAAAGTGAATGACGCGGTTTTCGATGTGCCAGCGAATTTGATAAGTCATGATAGATTATCCCTTTAGGCCGGCCGCCGCTGTCCGGCGGTAGATGACGAAGATAGTCGTAATGAGTGAAAATATTAAGATTTATTATAGCAACAAAAGATCAGTTTTTGAGTTATAAAGTTGTAATAACCCGGCCTGGTGCATTATAGTCCTGTTATGTTTAGAAACATTATTATCTGCTTTGTCCATGAATAAAACATGGGCACCGTTAACAGTGCCCATGTCTGGATCATCCTCTGGGCCGGCGGCGACCGGCTTACTGGCGCGGCAGCAGTTGGCGCAGTTCCGGGAAGGGCGATTCTGGCGAGCGATAGCGGTTGGTGGAATACTGCCAGTGCCAGGTGGCAATGTTGATGTCGCGCAGGCCGCGAATGTAGGTCGCCACATCGGCCCGCGTTTTTGCGTCCCAGGCTGCCGGAATCTGCCCGGCATCCTGTTCAAAATCATCCAGGATGCCGTTCAGCAGCATGATGCTCTCGTGGACGGCTTCCATGAACGCCAGGTTGTGGCTCTCCATGAAAACACGTACCAGATTGTAATATGAATCCAACCGAAGCACTTCTTTTTCATACGAAAACAGGTCATTGGTGAGCGAGCCAACGCGCGAGCAGCGCAGCGTCATTTGCTCCACATACGGGTGGCCCATCACATCCTCCGGCAGTTCGATGCCGGCGGCAAATTCCACCATATAGGCGGTGGGGCGCATCCCGCTGTCCAGTTCGCGCACATGCATGTAGGTGGCCACGTCCAGCGTTTGCCCCAGCATGATGGCTTCGGCATTTTCCACCGAGGCCCGCAGATGCGCCATCATGGCATCGGCGAAGCGTTCCAGCCAGCCCTGCGAAGCCAGGGCGCGAAAACGGCGGTGAATTTCCATAAACACCGGGTACAGCAGGTGATATTCCGACGGGCTGTGACCGTTGCGTAAAATTTTGATGCAGTTGATGTACACCCGCTGCCGGGCCAGCTTATCCTGCTGCTGTTCCTGCACCGTATCCCGGTCATACACATCATCCACGTACCACAGCATATTCAGCAGCAGGTAAATGGGCACCAGGCGGTCTACGCTGGCCCGCGGGTACAGGTAGGCAGGCATGGTGGCATATTCATTGTAGTAGGGTAAATAGATGCCCAGTTCATCACACAGTTTCGCCACAATCGCCTCGACTTCGGCCGCGTGCGGGTTAATCTGTGCGTCACCGACAATCCGATAATCTTTGAGCGACAGCAGGTTCTTCTCCACTTCGGGCATATACACCATGTCTCACTCCTTCGTCAACGACATCTTTATTGTAATGACAATTTGTAATTCGTAAAGTTAGTATTTCTCAACATGTTAAAATTGGCTTTCCAGCGCGTCAGCATCCATATGTCAGGCGCATGAACGCTCACAGAGGTTCATAACAGTCCGGTAAACTTTTTCTCACCACTTTTATTAAGATTATTTTCTAATAATTAGCGGTTGGGAGCAGCACCGTTCCTACCAGGGGCGAACATAGGCATAAGCGGGTATTTCATCCGGGTGTGGCGTGGAAAAGGTGAGGGTGGAGATGGAAGCGGTGGCCGGGTAGGGTTCCGGCAGCCCCAGGCTCAGCAGGCGGCCGCGGCCAACATCGTCGGCGGGCTGGCGGTGGGCCAGCATGAACAGCAGTACCACGGCATCGCCATGGGTGACGGCGGCGATGGCCTGGCCGGCGTGGCGGTGGCGCATCTCGGCCAGCCAGTGTTGCAGCCGTCCGCGCACCTGGTGCACCTGCTCATAAGGCGGCTGATTGCCGGTGTACAGGTCAAAAGCGGTCAGTTCCAGTTCGGCCAGCGGGCGGCCCTGGTGGGGGGTGAACACTTCGTTCAGGCGTTCATCGGTGCGGATGGGCAGCGGGGCGCTGCGGGCCGCGGCCACCTGCTGCGCGGTTTCCTGCGCCCGCTGCATGGGGCTGGCATACAGCGCCGCCAGCGGTTGATCGCGCAGGGCGGCCCCGGCTGCCTGCGCCTGGGCGATGCCGGCGCTGCTGAGTCCAAAGCCTGGCAGCCGGCCATACAGGATTTTTTGCGGGTTGTGCACTTCGCCATGCCGCAGCAGGTAAATCGTCAACGGCGCTGCCATGCCCTGCCCTTCAG
>JALOOI010000112.1 GCA_025454495.1 Anaerolineae bacterium | reverse complement strand
GACTGGACGCAGGATATTGTAGAACCAGGGTCGCCATCGCAGGATGTGGCCGGGCCGGAGCGTTACGCCGCGCTGATGTCGCGCCTGGGCATTGGCCCGCAAACGCTGGTGGTGGCTTACGATGATGCGGCGGGCATGTTCGCGGCGCGGCTGTGGTGGACGCTGCATTACTACGGCCATACGCGGGCGGTGGTGCTGGATGGCGGCTGGCAAAAATGGCTGGCGGAAGGCCACCCGGTGACGGCCGTCGTGCCGCAGATCGCGCCGGCGGTGTTTACGCCGCAGGTGCAGCCGCAGCTCCGGCGTACCGCGGACGAGCTGATGTCGCCGGCGGCCGGGGCCGGGGTGGTGCTGCTGGATGTGCGGACCCCGGATGAATTCGCCGGGCGGGCTTCACGGGCGCGGCGGGCCGGGCACATTCCGGGGGCGCTGAACCTGCCGCGCAGCCAGTTAAACGCGCCGGATGGCACGCTGCTGCCGCCGGAACAACTGCGCCTCCAATTCGCTGAAGCAGGGGTGCGGCTGGATGCGCCGGCGATCATCACGTATTGCAACGGCGGCGTATCGGCCAGTTATGCGCTGCTGGCGCTGCGGGCGGCCGGCTATACCGGGGCCGCCCTGTATGATGGCTCGTGGAAAGACTGGGGCAATGATCCCACCCGGCCGATTGCGTAAGTGATGGCCGGCTCAGGGCAGGTCAATCGCGCAGGTGCCGGCGGCGGGGCAGGTGGCCAGCGGGGTATCGTCCTGGCGCACGGTGAAAGTGGCCGTATTCAGCCAGAAAGATTCTGACTGCGACACCGTGACCCAGGCATGGCGCACCCGACAATCGGCCGGGGGATTGAGGTAATTGGTGTCCAGCGACCACACCTGAAGACAGTCGCCGGGCGGGAGGGCCGTCAGCGGGCGCGATAATTCCGGGATTTGCCAGCGCCAGGCGGCAAATGTGCCGCTGCTGCTGCTGAAGACCAGGCGGCTGACATCCACCGGCTGGCCGGAGGTGTTCAGCAGCGTCGCGCCGCGTTCCGCCACGATCAATTGCAGGTCAACCCCGGCGACGGTGAACGGGGTGGCCGCCGTTGACGGCGGCGTATAGGTTGCCCCGGCCAGGCTGACGTTGCAGACCCCGGCGGCGGTGGCGCAGGTGGCGATCACGCGGCCGCCATAAAACACCCGGAACGATTCGGCACTACGCCAGAACTGCCCGGCCGCATTCACCACAATCCAGGCGTGCCGGGTGACGCAGCCGGCCGGGCGCGGCAGCACGGCCTCCGTGCCCTGGTTCAGTCCCCACACCTGAAGACAATCCGCCGGCGTGAAAGCGTTCAGCGGTTCAGTCAAAAAGTCGGTTTGCCACCGGGTGACGGCCAGCGAGCCGCTGCTGCTTTCAAAGGCCATGGGTTTTAAATCCAGCGGCCGGCCGGCCGTGTTGATGAGCGCGAAACTGGCATCGTCATACACCAGGCGCACATCGGCGGCTGCGTCCGGGATGGCGGTGGGGGTCGCGGTGGCAGCCGCCGGCGCAGCCATGCTGACCGGGGTCAGGGTGGGTACCGCGGTGGTGGCCGGGGCCAGCGCCACGCGGAAATAATACAGCGAGTCCTGAATGGCGCGGGCCATTTCTGCCTGGCGGGCATCGACCGGGGTGCTGGAGACCGGCGGCAGCAGGGCCGGAGTCGCGGTCACGGTTACGGTCATGGTCACGGTTACAGTCGCGGTGGGGGCGGCCGGCAGCGGCGTAGTCGTGCCGGCGGCGGGGTGAGCGTGGGGAGGCTGACGGGGGCCGGGGTGGGCGGCAGCACGCCGTCCCGCGCGGCCAGCAGCATGGTGAAATAATACGCGCCATCGGCGGCGCGGGCGTAGGCCACGCCAATTTCGCTGTACGCGGCATTCAGCATATTCGCCTGGTGGGGCGGGCTGTTGTACCACTGCTCATAGGCCCCGGCGGCATCCGTATCCCACCGGAACAGAATATTCTCCGCGCCGGTGGTCAGCCGGTAGCCGGCCTGCTCCATGCGCTGCCAGAAAGCGCTGCCATCGGAGCCGGTGTGGGCCAGGGTGCCGGTGGCGGCCATATCTGTGCTGTGCTGCTGCGCGGCGGCCATCAGGGTGGCATTCGGCAGCACACCCGGCAGCCCGGCGGCGGCCCGGGCCGCATTCACCCGGTCGATGAGGGCCTGGCTCACGCTGTCCTGGGCCTGCGCCCACCGCAGCGGCAGCGCCAGCACAATCACGCTCACGATCACACTCATCACCGGCCACCATCGCCGAACACGCATCATCCGCACCGCCATTATTGCCACCGCCGCCCCACAACGCTACAATAGCCCTGCGGTTATGCTATCGAAATGCGGTCTGTGTGTACAGACACAGTGATTCATGAGGGCAGATGACTTATGCATGATGATTACAACACGGCGGAACAACTGCGGGCCAAACGCGATGCCCGGGCCATCCCGCACCTGGAACAGTATGCCCCGGTGTGGCTGGCTGCCGAAACGATCCTGCTGGAAGATGAGGCGATTCAGTTCAATGTGCTGTTCGTCCACCCCACGGCCGGCGACGAAGGCGGGGCCGCCTGGGTGAGCCGCCGCTATCGTTACGATGCGTTCAATAACACGCTGTACCACAAGGGGCAAACGCGGGTGGAGGAAGATGAAGCCCTGCGCCAGACGCTGAACAAAGACCCCTACATCCTCACCACCGTGGCCGACCTGCCTAACTCATACGGCGGCTGAGGCGCGGGGCATACTGCTCCGCGATCACCTCATCGAACAGGCTCAGCAGGCGGTCAGCGATGCGCGACCAGGCGTAGTCGCGGGCCAGCAGGGCCGCTGCCTGCCCCATCTGTTCGCTTTTGGCCGTATCGCGCAGCAGCAGGCTGATTTTATCCGCCAGGCGGGCTGGCTCACGCACGGGCACATGGTAGCCGGTTTCATTATCGCGCACCAGAAAGGCCAGCCCGCCCACTTCAGAAGCGATCACCGGCGTGCCGGAGGCCATCGCTTCCAGCGCCACCATGCCAAACGATTCATAATCCGAGGGCATGAGCACGGCGCTGGCGGCGGCATAATAGGCCGGCAGCACCTGCTGCTCTTTCGCCCCCAGAAAGCGCACCACATCCGCCAGCCCGCGCTCGGCCACCAGCGCCTTCAGGCGGCGCATTTCGCTGTCGCGGGCATCGTCCGGGTCGCCGCCGATGATGGCAAAACAGACTTTGTGCAGCCGTTCCGGTTCCTGCTGGCGCAGCAGGTGCAGCGCCTCCACGATGCTATCCAGCCCCTTCAGCGGCTCAATGCGGCCCACGAACAGCAGCACCTGACAATCGGCACTGAAGCCGGTTTGCGCCCGGGCCGCCGCCCGGCTCAGCGGGAAAAAGCGCCCGGTGTTCACCCCCGGCGGCACAATTTCGATGCGCCGTTTGCTGGCGCGGTACAGCCAGATGAGCTGAGCATGTTCGGCCGGGGTGGCGGCAATAATGCGATTGGCTTTGTCCATGATGTCGGTTTCGGTGGTGATGCGCGTATCCGGCAGATACACGCCCGCGCCGGGCAGGATGCGCTGTTTCATCTGCCCCAGGGTATGGAACATCTGCACGAAGGGCGTGCCCCAGGCTTCCTGGAGCTTCGCCGCCACCCACCCGCTGAGCCAGTAATGGCTGTACACGATGTCGTAGGCCATGCCGCGCAGGGTGGCGAAGGCCATCAGCCGCGCCGTAAATTCGGATAAATACGGGTACTGCTCCTCCGGGGCCAGCGGCTGCACGGGCCCGGCCGTCAGGTATACCACCCGCACATTGGCCCCCAGGCGGGTATCGATGGCCGGCTCATCGGCCGAGGAACGCCGGGTGAAAATATCGACGGCGATGCCGCGCTGCCCCAGTTCCTGGGCCAGTTCGCGGATGTAAACATTCATGCCGCCCGTTTTCTTGCCGCCCATGGGGGCCAGCGGGCTGGTATGTACACTCAGTAGCGCCAGGCGTGCAATGGTCATGCTGTGCTGCCTCGTCCTGTTAAGCTGTGGCCGGTGCGGGCTGAGCCTGAAGACGGTAAACCGTCGTATCGACGGCCCCCATGCGGTATTTGTACTGTTCGTTGCCGCGCAAAAAGTCGAACACGGTGCGCCCCTGCTCGATGGCATGGCGAATGTTGTAGGCCAGCAGCACGATGCCGGGGCTAAGATCGGCAAATTTGCGCGGGTTGAGGCCGGAATTATAGACCAGAATTTGCCCGTTGTAATCAAAATTGAAATAAGCCGCTGCGGCTTCGCCATCCACCAGCAAAAAATTAAGCTGCAACCAGCCCCGCGCCAGTGCCGCCGGGATGATGCGCCGGAAGAAAGCCACATGCTCCGGCCGGGTGAGGAAGGCCGCTTTTTCCGGGTGGCTGAGCGCCATCAACTGCATGAAGCGCTCCATCTCCGCTTCCAGATCGTGCGTGCCATCCACGATGTACCAGGACAGCGTGCCCATGCTGGCGTTGTAGCCTTCGGCTTTCCGCAATTTGCGGCGGATTTCGCCCCGCTGCTTGCCGTCCAGCGCGGTTTCCAGGTAGCCCTCGAAGCTCTCCGGCAGGCGGATCAGCGGGCACACTTCCTGCGGTTGCACTTCGGTCACAAAATGCTGCTGCTCCAGGGCGGCGACGAACAGGGTGCGGGTGGGGGAGTCTGCCGGGATATTGCTCAGGTCGAGGGCCTCGAAATGCTCGTCACAATCGGCCAGGGTTTGCGCCAGCGCGGCATACACCGCGCCGGTACAGTCCCGGTCTACGATCACATCCAGGTAATCGGTCACATCGTCGGAGCCGATGCAGCGCACCAGCCGGCCGCGTGCCGGGTGCTGTTCGATGAACCAGGGAGCCAGCCCCACCAGGCGCTGCGCCTCATCGCGCAGGGCCAGCACCCACAGCGTGCCAGGCTGGTAGGCCTGCCACCAGTGATAGCACCAGTCCCAGGTGGCAAAAATGGTATTGCTCACGCTGCGCTGCACCAGTGAATTCCATTCGGATTCAAGCTGTGTGAACACACGCACATCGGTGAAAATAGCAACGTTCACGGGCAATCTTTCGGTGTGGCTGAACACATATTATTATACGCCCCCGCCGGCAGCAGGGCGTTAACTCTCTATTAGACTGTGAGGCGGCCGGCGATCTTACCTGAATTAATCGCACTTGCGAAAAGTTGCATAATTGCGTGCCCGCCTGTTCAACATGTACCAGAAGCCGGGTCAAACTGCACAGCACCGGCCCGCGCAATTCTGCGGTAAGATTAAACCCTTTAGACAATCCTTGATCTGCGCGGAAAGGCAGCAGCATGTCCAAAAAAAGCAGCGTGAAAAAAGTTGTCCTGGCCTACAGCGGTGGCCTGGATACTTCGGTGATCGTCCCCTGGCTGCGGAACAACTATCAGTGTGAGGTGGTGTGCTTCACCGCCGACCTGGGGCAGGAAGAAGAATTATCCGGGCTGGAAGACAAAGCCATCAAATCCGGCGCGAGCAAGCTGTACATCGCTGACCTGCGCGAAGAATTTTTGCAGGATTATGTGTTCCCCACGCTTCAGGCGGGGGCCGTGTATGAACGCGAGTATTTGCTCGGCACGTCCTTCGCCCGGCCGCTCATCGCCAAACACCTGGTGGACGTGGCAGCGCAGGAAAATGCCGATGCCGTGGCGCACGGCTGCACCGGCAAGGGCAACGATCAGGTACGTTTTGAACTGACGGTGATGGCGCTGAACCCGCGCCTGAAGGTGATCGCCCCCTGGCGCGAATGGGAAATTCGCAGCCGCCAGGATGCCCTGGCCTATGCCGCCGAATTCAATGTGCCGGTGACGCACACCGAAAAAGACATCTACAGCCGCGACCGCAACATTTTTCATCTGTCGCACGAGGGCGGCCTGCTGGAAGACCCGTGGAATGAGCCGGAAGAGCGCATGTTCCAGCTTACCACCAGCCCGGAACAGGCCCCGGACACGCCCGAAATGGTGGAACTGGAATTTGAAAAAGGCCGCCCCGTGGCCCTCAACGGGGAACGCCTGAGCGCGGTGGACATTTTCCAGCGGTTGAACAAAATCGCCGGGCAGCACGGCATTGGCCGGGTGGATATTGTGGAAAACCGGCTGGTGGGCATGAAAAGCCACGGCGTGTACGAAACCCCGGCCGGCACCGTCATCCGCCGGGCCCACCAGGCGCTGGAGAGCATTTGCCTGGACAAGCACACCATGCACTATAAGGACTTCATCGCGGTGAAATATGCCGAACTGGTGTATAACGGCATGTGGTTTACCCGCCTGCGTGAATCGCTGGATGCCTTTGTGCAGGTGACGCAGGAGAATGTAACCGGGGTGGTGCGCCTTAAGCTGTACCGGGGCAACGTCATCATTGCCGGGCGCAAGAGTCCTTTCAGCCTGTACCGCGAAGATTATGCCTCCTTCGGCGAAGAAAACGTGTACAACCAGCAGGACGCGCACGGCTTCATCCAGTTGTTCGGCCTGCCCATGAAAGTGGAAGCGCTGCTCAACATCGAAGGCGGTGGCAAGAGCCGCTACAGCACGCCGGATTACAGCCAGTTCAAACGCGATTAACGCCGCCTCAGCCGCACCGGCGGGGCGGCCCCGGCCACCCTGCCGCACTTCTTGCCCGTTCACACACCACAGAGGATAAACCATGCCCGATAAAATACGCCTGGGGATTTTGAGCACTGCCGGAATCGGGCGCAAACGGGTGATCCCGGCGCTGAAGCAGGCGCACAACCTGGAAGTGGCCGCCGTCGCCAGCCGCGACCTGGCACGGGCGCAGGCCTTCGCCGCTGACCTGGGCATTCCGCGGGCTTACGGCAGCTATGAAGAACTGCTGGCCGACCCGGCGATTGACGCGATCTACAACCCGCTGCCCAACAGTATGCACCTGGAATGGAGCGTGAAGGCCGCCGAAGCCGGCAAGCCGATGCTGTGCGAAAAACCGCTGGCCAAAGATGCCGCCGACGCGCAGGCCATGGTCGATGCTTTTGCGACGCGGGGCCTGCTGTTCGCGGAAGCCTTCATGTACCGCTTTCACCCGCAGATTGAGCGCGTGAAAGCCCTCATCGACCAGGGTGAACTGGGCACCCTCCAGACCATGTCGGCCGCCTTTACTTTCGTGGTGCGCCAGGAGGATGACATCCGCCTGAGCCAAACGCTGGCCGGCGGGGCGCTGCGCGATGTGGGCTGCTACTGCATCAACATCCAGCGGCTGATGACCGGCGAAGAACCGGAGCAGGTGCAGGGTGCGGGGCGGGTGGGCGCGGCTTCCGGCGTGGATGAAGCGCTGGCCGGCGTGCTGCGCTTTCCCTCCGGCGTGGTGGGGCATTTTGATTGCAGCCTGCGGGCGCAGCAAACGCATCTGTTCGATGTGCGCGGCACCAGGGGGCGCATCCTCATCGAAAAGGCTTTCGTGCCCGCGCCGGATGAGCCGACCTTCATCCGTTTCTGGCACGGGGAGCGCTACGAAGAAATACGCATTCCGCCGGCCAATCACTATACCCTGATGGGCGCAGATTTCGCTGCGGCGCTGCTGGAAAACCGCCCGCCGCGCTTTGCCCCCGGCGATGGCGTGGCCAACATGCGCGTGATTGATACGCTGCTCGCCCAGGTGAACCCGCAATGACGCTGTGGGGCGGGCGTTTCGACGAACCAACCGATGCCGATTTGCGGGCGCTGAATGACAGCCTGGGCTTTGACCGGCGCATGTGGCGCGAAGACATCGCCGGCAGCCGGGCCTACGCGGCCGCCATCGCGGCGGCCGGCGTGTTCTCCGGTGCAGACCTGGAGACGATCCTGGACGGGCTGACGCGCATTGAGGCGGAATTTGAGCAGGGCCATTTTCAATTTGCACCCGGCGATGAAGATATTCATACCGCGGTGGAGCGCCGTCTGATCGAACTGGTGGGGGCGGTGGGCGGCCGGCTGCACACCGGCCGCAGCCGCAATGACCAGGTGGCGACGGATTTCCGGCTGTGGGTGATGCAGGCGCTGCGGCAGGTGGATGCGCTGCTGCACGGCCTGCAGGCGGCGCTGGTGGTGGCGGCCACCCCGCACACCGCCACGCTGATGCCCGGCTACACCCACATGCAGCCCGCGCAGCCGGTCACGGTGGCGCACTGGCTGCTCAGCTACTTCTGGATGCTGCGGCGCGACCGGGAACGCCTGCACGACGCGCACCGGCGTACTGCCATCAGCCCGCTGGGGTCGGGGGCGCTGGCCGGCACCCCGTTCCCGGTGGATCGGGCGGCGCTGGCGCAGGCGCTGCATTTTGCCGGCAGCAGCGAGAACAGCCTGGATGCCGTCAGCGACCGCGATTTTGCCGCGGAATTTTTGTTCGTGCTGGCGCTGCTGGGCACGCACCTCAGCCGCCTGGCGGAAGATGTCATCCTCTTCAGCAACCCGGCCTTTGGCTTCATCACCCTGGATGATCGTTACAGCACCGGCAGCAGTCTGATGCCGCAGAAGCGCAACCCCGACCCCATGGAACTGGCGCGGGGCAAAGCCGGGCGGCTGATCGGCCATCTCACCGGGCTGCTGACCACGCTGAAAGGGCTGCCCACCGGCTACAACAAAGATTTGCAGGAGGACAAAGAGCCGGTCTTCGATGCCTTTGATACCGTGCAGCGGCTGCTGCCGGTGCTGACGGCCGTCGTGCGGACGCTGAAGCTGAACCCTGACCGGTTGCAGGCGGCGCTGGTGGATGAAATGCTGGCCACCGATCTGGCCGATTATCTGGTGAAAAAGGGGCTGCCTTTCCGCGAGGCGCATCATGTGGTGGGCAGCGCGGTACGCCTGGCGCAAACGGAGCAGATCGCGTTTCGCCGCCTGCCACCCGCCCGGCTGCGGGCCCTCTCGCCGCTGTTTGCGGACGACGTGGCCCAGGTGTTCGACTTTGCCGCTTCGGTAGACCAGCGCCGCGCTCCCGGTGGCACCGCGCCGGCGGCCGTCCGGCAGCAACTGGCGCAGGCAGAGGCTTACCTGCAAACATCGGCACCGATACGTTGATTCGTTGATGCAGTTGTACGCTTTATACAGCGCTTCCCTGGGATTGTCTATGAATTTATGACATTCATCCTGTTCTCATTGACACTGAGGCGGTTCAGCGTTACTCTATCAAACAGGTTTAAAGACCACAGGTGAATCATGCACCGGCAAATCATCGTTAACCTGCTTAGCCTCGTACTCGTACTCATTATTATGAGCGCGTCGTAGCCGTTTGGGTGGTTGTCGGGTTATGTTGAGACAGCGAAAAGCCTCCCAAACGGGGGGCTTTTTTTGTTAGCATCTTATTGGGCTGCCACACAGAAGAGGATTTTATGCCCGCAGAATGGATCTGGCGTAACGGTGACTTTGTCCGCTGGGCAGAGGCCACCGTGCACGTCTCCGCGCACGCCATACATTACGGTTCCAGCGTTTTTGAGGGCATCCGGGCGTATGCCACACCGCAGGGGCCGGCGGTCTTCCGGTTGCAGCCCCACACCCGCCGGCTGCTGAACGGCGCAAAAGTCCTCAAGATTGATGTCCCCTTCACCGAAGACCAGCTCAACACCGCCATTATCGAAACCATCGCCCGCAATCAACACCAGGCCTGCTACATCCGCCCGATTGTGTTCCGGGGCGAAGGGGCCCTGGGGCTGGAAGGGCGCAGCGTGCAGGGGCGGGCCGGCACGAAGACCGAAGTGGTGGTCTTTACCATGGAATGGGGCAAATACCTGGGCGAGGACGAGATCGAAAATGGTGCGGATGTGATGATTAGCTCCTGGCGGCGCATGGCCCCGGATACCCACCCGGCGCTGGTGAAAGCCGGCGGCAATTACATCAACAGCCAGCTTGTGAGCATGGAAGCGCACGATTACGGCTTCGCCGAAGGCATCGCGCTGGATGTGAACGGCACTGTCAGCGAAGGCGCGGGCGAAAATATCTTCGTCATCATGGATGGCAAAGCCTACACGCCCGGCTCCTGGTCTTCCATCCTGCTCGGCATCACCCGCGATACCGTGCTGACGCTGCTCAAAGATTTACAGGTGGAGGTGGTCTACCAGCCCATCTCCCGCGAGATGCTGTACATGGCCGACGAAATTTTCCTCACCGGCACCGCCGCCGAAATTACCCCGGTGCGCTCGGTGGACCGCATTCAGATCGGCGCGGGCAAACGCGGCCCGCTCACCAGACAGCTTCAGGATGAATTTTTCGCCATCACCGGCGGGCAAAAACCAGACCGTCACGGCTGGCTGACGCAGGTTCGTTAAACCATCCATCGTCGTCGTAGTGTAGTGGAGTAAGGAAAACCTTTTATGATGTTGACCGGTGCTGAAATTATTATCGAATGCCTGATCCGCGAAGGCGTGAAAGTCGTCTTCGGGTATCCGGGCGGGGCAATCCTGCCCACCTATGATGCTTTTTATAAATATCGCAACCAGGTGCACCATGTGCTGGTGCGGCACGAACAGGGAGCCTCGCACATGGCGGATGGCTTCGCCCGGGCCACCGGCCAGGTGGGCGTGTGCATCGCCACCAGCGGCCCCGGCGCGACCAACCTGGTCACGGGGCTGGCCACGGCCATGATGGACTCGTCGCCGATTGTGGCCATCACCGGGCAGGTGCCGCGGGCGGCCATCGGCTCCGACGCTTTTCAGGAGACGGATGTTACCGGGGTCACGCTGCCCGTCACCAAACACAATTACCTGGTGACGGATATTCACGAACTGGCCTATGTGATTAAAGAAGCCTTCTATATCGCCCGCAGCGGCCGCCCGGGCCCGGTGCTGATCGACGTGCCCAAAGACATCCAGAACGAAAAGATGGATTTCGTCTACCCGGAAGAACCGGTGCGGCTGCCGGGCTACAACCCGCCGGCGGGGGCCACCGAGCAGGACGTGCAGGACGCGCTGGAACTGATTAACAACGCCAAAAAACCCATCATCCTGGCCGGGCACGGCGTGATGATGTCCGGCGCGATGCAGCAACTGCGCGAACTGGCCGAGCGGGCCGGTATCCCGGTGACGCTGACGCTGCTGGGCAAGGGCGCAATGCCGGAAGACCACCCGCTGACGGTGGGCATGATGGGGATGCACGGCGCGGCCGCCTGCAATTACGCCATCCAGGAAGCGGATTTGCTGATCGCCCTGGGAATGCGGTTTGATGACCGCGTGACCGGCAACCTGAAGACCTATTCCCCCAATTCTAAGAAAATTCACGTCGATATTGACCCCTCCGAAATCAACAAAAATGTGAAAGTGGAAGTGGGCATCGCCGGCGACCTGCGCACGGTGTTAAGCCAGGTGCTGCCGGGGGTGAAATCCAACAGCCACCCGCAGTGGGTGGGGCAAATCCGCGACTGGCTGGAAGACGGCAATGAGCGCGACATCCTGAACAATTACACCGGCACCAAACTGCTGGGGGCCCAGGTGATTAACGACCTGTGGCGCTACACCGGCGGCGAAGCCATCACCGTGACCGATGTGGGCCAGCACCAGATGCTGGAAGCGCAGTACTACCCGCATCGCCGCCCCTCCACCATGCTCACCAGCGGCGGCCTGGGCACCATGGGCTTCGGCTTCCCGGCGGCCATTGGCGCAAAATTCGGGATGCCGCATGAAGAAGTGTGGGCCATCGTGGGCGATGGCGGCTTCCAGATGACCATGTGCGAACTGGCGACGGCCGTGCAGGAGAACGTGAACATCAATATCGCCGTGCTGAACAACGCCTACCTGGGCATGGTGCGCCAGTGGCAGGAATTCTTCTACGATGAGCGCTACCAGTCCACGCCCATGGTGAACCCGGATTTTGTGAAGCTGGCGGAAGCCTTTGGCATCCCGGCCATGCGCGTCACCAGCCGCGACCAGATGGCCGAATCGGTGGCGTTTGCCCGCAATCATCAGGGCCCGGTGTTGATTGAATATGTGATCGAAAAAGAAGAAATTGTGTATCCGATGGTGCCGGCGGGGGCCGACCTGCATAACATGATCCGCCGCCCCAAACCCGGTGAAAAAGAAGGAGCAACCGCATGAGCGAGCACGGCGCACATTCCAGCAAGCATACGCTCATCGCCCTGGTGGAGAACAAGCCCGGCGTGCTGAACCGCGTGGCCAGCCTGTTCCGGCGGCGTAATTTTAACGTGGACAGCCTGACGGTGGGGCGCACCCACAAGCCGCACATCTCCCGCATGACGATTGTGGTGGATACGCAGCGCACCAGCGCCCGTATCGTCGCCGCCAATCTCAAAAAGCTCATCAATATCATTGATGTGAATATCGTGTCGGAGCATCCGCACGTCAGCCGCGACCTGGCGCTGATTAAAGTGCGTACCGATGATGTGGACTCCCGTAATGCCGTGACCGAAGTGTGCGACCGCTACCCGGCCCGCATCGTCGATATTGGCACCAAGGTGGCCATTGTGGAGATCACCGCGCAGGAAGACATCGTGGAATCGCTGATCGAAGACCTGCGCCCGATTGGCATCGTGGAACTGGTGCGTACCGGCGTGGTGGCCATGGGCCGCGGCATCCGCATTATGGATACGGATTATGAGCCGCCGGTGCGGGTGGCCGCCCAGAACGGCCTGGAACGCTACGGCGTGTAGCCTCCGTGTAGTATCATTGAACGATTATCAATGCGGGGCATGGGCTGCCATGCCCCTCTATCCCATCAAAGGGTTTTTTTCATGGCACAGCTTTACTATGACCAGGACGCAAATCTGAAGCTGCTGGATGGCAAAACCATCGCCGTCATCGGCTATGGCAGCCAGGGGCACGCTCATGCGTTGAATGCCCGCGACAGCGGTGTCAATGTGGTGATCGGGCTGCACAGCGGCAGCAAGAGCGCGGCCAAAGCCGCCGCCGATGGCCTGACAGTGCTGTCCGTGGCCGAAGCCACCCGCCAGGCGGATCTTATCATGGTGCTCACGCCGGATACCACCCAGGCGGATATTTACCACCAGGACATCGCGCCCAACCTGAAAGAGGGCGCAACGCTGATGTTCGCGCATGGCTTCAACATCCACTTTAAGCAAATTGTGCCGCCGCCCACCATCGACGTGAGCATGGTCGCGCCGAAAGCGCCGGGGCACCGCGTGCGCGAAGTGTTTACCGAAGGTGCCGGCGTGCCCGGCCTCATCGCGGTGGCGCAGGATGCCAGCGGCCAGTCCAAAGCGGTGGCCCTGGCCTATGCCCGCGCCATCGGCTGCACCCGCGCCGGTGTCATCGAAACCACCTTCAAAGAAGAAACCGAAACCGATCTGTTCGGCGAGCAGGTGGTGCTGTGCGGCGGCGTGACTGCGCTCATCCGCGCCAGCTTTGAAACGCTGGTGAAAGCCGGCTACCAGCCGGAGATCGCCTATTTTGAATGCCTGCACGAACTGAAGCTGATCGTCGATTTGCTGTACCAGGGCGGCCTGAGCTATATGTGGTACAGCGTCAGCGATACGGCCGAGCATGGCGGCTACGTCACCGGCGACCTGTTTGAAGGGCTGGTGAAAGAGGAAATGGCCGGCGTGCTGGGGCGCATCCAGAGTGGTGAATTTGCCGAAAAATGGATCGCCGAAAATAAGAACGGCCGGCCCACCTTCACCGCCCGCCGCCGTAATGAGCATGATCTGCTGATCGAAAAGGTCGGGGCCGATCTGCGGAATATGATGCCTTTCCTGAACGCGAAGAATATCAAACAGGAGAGCTAAATGGCCGAGGATGGCGTAAGCCGCGCAGACTGTCGGAAAGGGGGTGATGGCATGGAAAGTGACCTTGATGGCCTTACCTGCTGTAAACCGCATCACCCTTATCCAGTAAATCAAGGCTGCCGCCTGGCGGTAGCCTGACAGGAGCAAAATCCGATGGTTACGCGCAAATACGACGATCACACCGTTATCATCTTCGATACCACGCTGCGCGATGGCGAACAGAGTCCCGGGGCCACGCTGTCCAGCGCGGAAAAGCTGGAAATTGCCCGGCAGCTCGCCCGCCTGGGGGTGGATGTCATCGAAGCCGGCTTCCCGGCCGCCTCGCCGGATGACCTGGCGGCGGTGCAGCGCATCGCCCAGGAGGTGGGCACGGCTGACGGCCCCACCATCTGCGGGCTGGCGCGGGCGGTGGAGAGCGATATTCGCACCTGCTGGGAAGGCGTGCGGGGCGCACAAAAACCGCGCATTCATACCTTCCTGGGCACGTCGCCCTATCATCTGCGGATGCTGAACATCACCCATGAGCAGGCGCTGGAACGGGTGCGCTTCGCCGTGACGCTGGCCCGCAGCCTGTGTGCCGATGTGGAATTCAGCCCGATGGATGCCGGGCGCACCGACCTGGAATTTCTCATTCAGGTGTGCGCGACGGCCGTTGAATGCGGGGCGACCACGCTGAATATCCCCGATACGGTGGGCTACGTCATCCCGGAAGAATGGGGCGAAAAGATCGAACAGCTCATCGCCGAAACGCCCGGCGCAGGCCCCGGCAGCGGCATCATCTGGTCGATCCACTGCCACAATGACCTGGGGCTGGCCACCTCCAACACCCTGGCGGCCGTCAAAGCGGGGGCCCGCCAGGTGGAAGTGACCATCAACGGCGTGGGCGAACGGGCCGGCAATACCAGCCTGGAAGAAGTGGTGATGGCCATCCAGACGCGCAAATCATTCTTCGGGCTGCGGACCAATATCGACGCGCAGCAGATCATCAAAACCAGCCGCATGGTGAGCAATTATATGGGGATGCCGGTGCAGCCCAACAAGGCCATCGTCGGCGCGAATGCCTTCGCGCACGAATCCGGCATTCACCAGGATGGCGTGCTGAAG
>JALOOI010000111.1 GCA_025454495.1 Anaerolineae bacterium | reverse complement strand
GTAGGGTGTGCGCGGCCAGTCCGGGTGGGCGGCTTTGTAGGCGTTCAGGCGTTCCGCGGCATAGTACAGCACATCCGGCGTGCGGGCCCCCGTCACCCACGCCGCATCATACGCCTCCGGCAGCACAAAGGTCGCTTCCATGCGGACGGTACCCGCCTGCTGAACATGCTCCTTCAGCAGCGTATACAGCCGGTCCATCAGGTCATTGTGGCCGCTGGTGGTGGGCATCCGGGGTATCCTTTCCGTGCCGATCAGTTCAAAGGGGGCGGCCTCGTGCTCGCGGATGAACTCCGCCAGCGCCATTCCCGTGCGGATGGCAGTCGGTGGCTGCATCATGGGGCATCCTCCATCAGGCTAAATCGGCATCGCGCCGGAGCTGTGCCAGCAGCGCCGCCCCGCCCGCGGTCACCAGGTCATACACCCGGTCAAATTGATTGTTGTAGTAGGGGTCGGGGACTTCGGCGGTATCGACCTGCCCGGCGGCGCGGGCAGCGTCCAGAAACAGGCGGATGCTGGCGGTGGCCGGATGTTTGTGGGCCAGCGCCAGGATGCCGGCCAGGTTCTCCTGATCCATGGCGACAATCACGTTGAAGGCGGTTAAATCGCCCGGCTGAAGCTGCCGCGCCCGCCCGTGATAGGGAATTTTTTCGCGGCGCAGCACCGCCAGCGTCCGCGAGTCCGCCGGTTCGCCCACATGCCAGCCCCCCGTCCCGGCGGAATCCAGCCGGAACTGCTGCGCCAGCCCGGCCTGCTGCACCTGCTGCGCGAAGACCGCTTCGGCCATGGGCGACCGGCAGATGTTGCCGGCGCACACAAACAGCACCCCGATCATGGCCGATCATCTTTCGGCAGGTCGGTGGGGCCCGGCGGGCGTAATTCAAACGGCGGCAGCGGCAGCGTTGGCTCCAGATCGACGGCACCGGGCGGGCTGGGCTGTGTGTCTTCCTCTTTGCGATATTCGGTCTTCTCGTGGCTGCCGCCTTTCTCCGGGCGGGTGCTTTCGGCTGCGTCATCCACCACGCGGCTGGCGGCGTGCCCCTTCATGGTGATGCGCCCGTCAATGAATGCGCCTTCTTCGGTGGTGAGGGCCGTCGCGCTGATGTCGCCCCACACGCGGCCGGTGCGTAAAAGCTGCACTTTGTTGCCGTTCACGTTGCCGCGCACCGCCCCGGCGATGGAGATGTTGCGGGCATCCACATCGGCGGTGATGCGGGCCGTTTCGCCCACCAGCACATTGCCATTAATGTCCAGCGTGCCGCTGAACGTGCCATCCAGGCGCACATTACCGCTGCTGGTCAGCACGCCTTCCAGGGTGGAATTGGCCCCCAGCACCGTTTCAAAGCCAATGGGTGCCGGCGCGGGGGCGCGGGGCGCTTCCTGCTCGCTGCTGTCGGGCTGTTCCTGCTGCCGACGATTGCTGAAGAATGCCATAGCCATCATCCATAAATGCACAGTCAACCGGGATTGCTGGCTTCACTATACCGCCGTAACCAGGTGGTGGCAAGCATCATCCGGCTCGCTGCGCCGGTCGCTTAAGCAGAGTGTTCCTGTGCGACGTTTCCTCAACTTTATTCTAACCTTATTTTAATAAATAATTATTAAGATAATAGCGTGGTAAATGCCGGCACAACGCTGGATGTGGAGGGGTATTGATGGCTGTTTCGGTATCGTGGTACGCTCATCCAACGCCGGCGCTGCATTTTGTGTACAGCGGTACCATCACACTGCCGGACTATTTCAGCAATTATGCGGCCGGCAATCACCTGCTGGATGCCAGCGGGCTGCCGGCGCACATTATCATTGATCTGCAAGGCGTGCGGCTGCGCCATGATGTTTTCTCCAGCCTGGAATTTGCTGCCCGCCAGCCGCATCACCCGTGCGTCTCCGGGCATTATATTTTCATCGGCGCATCGCCGGCCCTGCGCTCGGTGATGCTGATGGGCCGGCGCATGTTCCCCGGCTTTTTGCCCGGCGAAGTGCACTTCGTCCACAGCCTGGCCGAACTGGACGCGCTGCTGTGGCGTTACCCCCTCACCGACAGCGTGCTGGACGGGCACAGCCAGTAACCCCCGCCCGCCCGCTGCACCCTGTCACCGGGCTGGCGATCATCCCCGCACCCGCCGCGCACATTGCGCAGGCACTTCGCCGCCGGGCGTGCTATACTCGTGGCCATCAGAAAAAATACTTTTACCTGCGAGGGCCGCAATCTTATGGATATGTCCGGGCTTAAAATTCCTTCGATGATCCTGAAGCAGCTTTATACCTTTGGCAGCCTGCACAACGTCCCCGGCGGGGTGCAGTTTGCCATCAAGAATCGCCTGGCGGATGCTCAGTTCACCGGGCTAACGCGCATCCATGTGGCCGGGCATGATGTGCCGCTGGAGCAGGTGAGCATTGACCTGGGCGACGGCACGCTCCTGAAGCCGCAGGACATCAGCCCGGAACACCCGGTTGATTTCCCGCTGCGTAAAGTGCTGACGGTGCTAATGCGAAAAGAGCATCTCAGCCTGGGCAAGCATGAACTGGAAATCGCCTTTATGGCGCAGCCTTTCGGGGAGCTGGTGCTGAATGTGGAAGACACCATCACCGAAGACGTGGAACACCTGACGCGGATGCCGCGGGATGCCAGCGACGATTACAACCCCGGGGTGATCGCCGAGCGCCAGAAATTTGTGGAGGAGTACGCCGGCGTAACGCTCAACCACATCAAACATTACTCCTTTGATGCCCACCTCACCCAGGGCAATATTGAATCCTTCACCGGCGTGGCGCAAATTCCCCTGGGCTTTGCCGGGCCGCTGCTCATCCATGGTGAACATGCCCAGGGCGAATTTTTGATCCCGCTGGCCACGTCGGAAGGCACGCTGGTGGCTTCCTACAACCGCGGCATCAAGGTCATCAATTTATCCGGCGGGGTGAAATGTACCGTGGTGGGCGATGCCATGCAGCGCGCGCCGGTGTTCGTCTTTGAAGATGCCCGCGCCGGGCGCGATTTTGTGAAGTGGGTGGAAGACAACCTGGATAAAATTCGCTACGAGGCGGAAGCGACCTCGCACGTGGCGAAGCTGCAATATATCGATCCTTACCAGTCCAACAAATTTGTGTATCTGCGCTTCAATTTTTCCACCGGCGATGCGGCCGGGCAGAACATGGTGGGCCGGGCTACCTTCGGCGCGTGTAGCTGGATTCTGGATCATTACGACGGCATCAAGCATTTTTACCTGGAATCGAACTTTGCCACCGATAAGAAAGCGTCGCAGATCAACATCATGCGCACGCGCGGCAAGCGGGTGACGGCGGAAGCGGTGGTGCGGCGCGATGTGCTGCTCCAGCATATGCGCGTGGAGCCGCAGAGCCTGCATTATCATTCCAGCATTGCCATGGTGGGCGCGTTCCTCTCCGGGGCGAACAACAACGGGGCCCATTCGCCCAATGCCATCACCGCCATGTTCATCGCCACCGGGCAGGATGTGGCCAATGTGTCCGAATCGTCAGCGGGCATTCTGTACACCGAAATCACGCCGGCAGGCGACCTGTACACCTCCATCACCATCCCCTCGCTGATTGTGGCCACCTATGGCGGCGGGACGAAACTGCCCACGCAGCGCGAATGCCTGGAAGTGCTGGGCTGCTATGGCAAAGGGCACGTCAACAAACTGGCGGAGATCATCGCCGGCGTGGTGCTGGCGGGCGAATTGTCCCTGGGCGCGGCCATTTCGTCGTCGGACTGGGTTTCCAGCCACGAGAAATACGGGCGCAACCGCTAACACCGGGCCCCGGGCGCTTTTCTGGCGCTTCCTGTTTCAGTTAAAATAACGGCATCCTGAAACAGGAGGCGCAGCATGGCCGCAAAAAAAGCCGGTGATGAATTTTTCCCTGTGATGCAGTCCTTCGGGTTTGATGCGACTGACCTGGCGCACAATGCCGATCAGCAGCTTTCGCCGCGCCAGCGCCGGGCGCTGAACCGCCAGCGTTATGGCCGGATGCTGTCCGTGGTGGTGATCGGCGGGGTGCTGCTGCTCATGCTCTTCAGCACCTGGGGCACCTCCGGCGTGTGGGTGACATTGTTGTTCGCGCTGCTGGCCCTGTTCACCAGCCCGCCGGCCTTCACCCATCTACGCCGGTTGCAGCGCGACTGCCAGACGGGGCAGGCGGCCCGGGTGGATGGCCTGCTGTGGAAAGGGGCCCGGCTGGTGCTGCGGGGTGGCAAAGCGCAGCAAAGTTATTATCTCAGGGTGGGGCGCTACGAAACGGATATTAGCAGCCAGCAGTATAATGCGCTGATCGAAAATCGACCGTACCGGCTGTATTATGCGCCCGCCACCCGCCGCCTGCTGAGCCTGGAATTTGAACCCATCGAAACGCCGGACGATGCCAGCGACCGCGAACAGGTGCAGCGCCGCAGCCATGCCGCGCTGCGTATGCTGCTGGATTTTGATGATGACGATCTGGCGGCCAACCGGGACGGGCGGCTGACGGCCGCGCAGGCGCAGGCGCTGGCCCGCCGTGAGGAGCGCCTTTTTCAGCGCTGGCTGGGCCTCATTGGCGGGGTGCTGCTGCTGCTGGCGCTGAGCGCGTATGCCACCTTCATCGGGGAACTGCTGCCGGGGGCGCTGTGGGCCATGATCGGCTGTGCGGTGGTGCTGGCGCTGCTGCTGGCCGCCCTGCTGCTGGATGTGGGGCGCGTCCAGCGTGACCGGCACCAGGGCCGGGTGCTGTGCGTGCAGGGCCGTCTGCGTAAATCGCAGGCGCTGCGGCGTTTTACCCTCTCGCCGGAGCCGGTGGTGTATCTGGTGCAGGTGGGCGCGATCGTGCTGGAAGTGGAACAGGCGCTGCTGAGCCTGCTGCTGGAACTGGAGACCTACACCCTGTACTACACGCCGCACAGCCACATCCTGCTGGCCGTGGAACCCCCGGAACTGCTGTGACAGCGCCCGCCAGCCCGCGCCGAACGATCATCCGGTGCGGGGCGAAAATTCGCTATAATACGGTCAGCTTTCGGTTGAGTGCGGGTGAATGGTATGGCTGTGTCGTATGAACCCTTTATTCGGCGGGTGCCGCTGTTCCGTAATGTGCCGCCGCCGCTGTTCGAGCCGCTGCTGCGGGCCTTCCAGGTGCGCCAGTATCGCCCCAATGAGTATCTGTTTCAGCAGGGCGAGGCCACCCGCGGGCTGCATATCGTGCTGGAGGGCGAAGCCGCGCTGATGCAGGTGGGCAGCGACGGCCTCAAACGGCAGATCGGCATGGTACGCGCCGGCCAGTTCGTCAATATGCAGGCGCTGGTGCAGGATGGCAGCGAAACCGCCAGCCTGAAGGCCGTGGCCCCGCTGCGGGCGCTGCTGCTCACCCGGCGCGACCTGGCCACGCTGCTGGCCCACCAGCCGGAACTGCGCCCCATCCTGGGGCTGACGGGCAGCCAGCCGCATTTGCACAGCGTGCAGTTCCGCACCCAGCGCGAAAATGAGCAGGTGCTGCTGCAAACGCGCCGCCACCCGTGGGCCTATCTGCGCTTTGCCATCCTGCCGCTGGCGCTGATGCTGGGCCTGTGGGCGCTGGCCGCCGCCCTGCCTTCGCTGGCGCTGCCCATCATGGCGCTCTCCATCATCATCCCTGGCGCTATCATGGTCTACCTGTACATCGAATGGGCCAATGATACCGTCATCATCACCGATCAACGGGTGATCCGCATTCATTACAACATCCTGCGCTTCAGTGAATCGGTCAATGAGGTGCTGGTACACAGCGTGCAGGAAGCCAAAGCCGATGTCCCCGGTTTAGACCCCTTCGCGCTGCTGTTCAATTATGGCTTTGTGGACATCAAAACCGCGGGCGATGCCGGCAATTTTCGGCTGGATTTTATGCCCGACCCGGAAGCCATGCAAAAGCTGATTATGTATGACCACGAGATTCGCCAGGTGGTGATCGAAGGCAAGGAGCGCCAGCAAATGCGGGCCGATATGGCTGCGTGGATCGGTGGCAGCGCCCCCGCGCCGCGGCCGGCCGCCGCCCCGGCCGCGGCTTCAGCGGGGTGGTCGCCGCTGCAAACGCGCATCGTCACGCCGGATGGCGGGCTGATGTACCGCAAGCACTGGCTGGTGTGGCTGCGGTCTATGGCTGCGCCGGGGCTGCTGCTGAGCGTGGCCGCGCTGCTGTGCGTGATGAACCTGTTTAACCCCACCTTCCAGAGTTTTGGCGTGGTGGCCTGGGGCTTCTGGTTCGTGTTCCTGCTGGTGGGCGGGCTGTGGGCCATTTATGCCGACTGGGACTGGCGGCACGATTATTTCATCCTCAAAGACAGCACCATCACCATCATTCACCAGCGCCCGCTGTGGCTGCAAAATGAAAAAGACCAGGTGCTGCTGCGCCAGGTGGATAATGTGGTGGCCGAATCGACCGGGGTGCTGGCGCGGCTGTTTCAGTATGGCATCATCCGGCTGTCGCTGGTGGGGGCAGACGCGCATAAAGTGTTCGATTTTGTGCCGCACCCGCTGACGGTGCAGGGCGAGATCACCCGCCGCCAGTCGCTGCTGAAGAAGCGCGAAGAAGAAGAACGTGACCGGCTGGAACGCGAGCGCCTGGGCGAATACTTCGCCATGTACCACGAAATGATGGGCAGCGTGCCCGGTACCATGCCGCCGGCCGCGGCCGTCCCGCCGGCCGCCGCGGCCGCGCCCTCCCCGGCACCCCGGCCGGCCGCGCCGCGCCCCCGGCCCGCGCCGGCCGCGCCGCTGAACCCGGCCCCGCCACCGGCCCCGCTGACCACCACCCCGCGCGATGCCAGCCGGCCGCCGCGGGTGCCACAGCAGCGCCCGCCGGGCCCGGCCATGTCACCGGGGCGGCCCTATGCGCCTCCGCCCACGCCCCCCGGCAGCGTTCCCGGACTGCCACCCCTGCCGCCGCCGCCCGGCCTGGACAGCGACTCGCGCCGGCTGGACAGCGGCCGCCCGCCGCGCTTCCCGGCCCGCCGCCCGGATGCAGATTAAGACTCGAAACAGCCCGCCTTCTGGCGTATGATCGACACAGAATAACGCAGTGAGATGGAAGAGCCGCATGAGCATTTTGCCCATTATCCAGCCCGATAACCCCGTTCTGCGTAAGAAAGCGGTGCGGGTGACGACGTTTGACGATAAAAAATTTCAGCAGCTCATCGATGATATGGTGGAAACGCTCATCGCCGCGCCGGGCGTGGGCCTGGCCGCGCCGCAGGTGGCCGTCAGCCAGCGCCTGATCGTGGTGCGCCTGCCGGATGCCAGCGAAGAAGACCGCCAGGAATACGGCCCGCTGGCCGGGGTGGTGCATGTCTTCGCCAACCCCAAAATCATCAAAGCCAGCAAGGAGATGGTGAAAGGCGTGGAAGGCTGCTTATCCCTGCCGGGCTACCTGGGCGAGGTGGAACGACATAAAAGCGTCGTCGTCACCGGGCAGGATCGCCAGGGGAAGGATATTCGCATTAAGGCCGATGGCTGGTTCGCCCGCGTCTTTCAGCATGAAATTGACCATCTGGAGGGCGTGCTGTTCACGGACCGCACCGAAAAAGTGTGGCGCAGCGACGGCGACGAGAAAGACGAGGCGTAGGGCTGCCCCGCCGCCGGCTCAGGCCGGGGCGGGTATGCCCAGCACGAAAACGGCCCCGGCAGCATCGAAGAAGACCAGCGTAAAGCCATCGGCGCTCCAGCCGGCATTGACGATGCGCCGGGTGCCGGCCGCCAGCGTTACCTGTGGCACGCCCTCGGCCGTTAGCTGTGCCAGGTTCCACAGCGTGGCCCCCTCCTCCAGAAGCCCCGTCACCATCAGCCCGCCCTGCGGCGCAAAGGCCACCGTCAGCCGGGCGGCGCTGGCGGGCAGCAGGCGGCCCACCTCACCACCATTCACCGGGTTCCACAGCGTCAGGCCGCTGTCGCGGCCGGCCATGGCCAGGTAGCGCCCGTCCGGGGTGTAGGTGAACAGGCTGTCACTGGCGGCCGCTGTCACCGGCAGGCGGTGCATGGGCTGCCCGCCGGCCACGTCGTACAGCAGCACTGTGTCGGCGGTGCGAATGGCGATTTGCCGCCCATCCGGTGCCAGCAGGGGGCTGCCATTGACCGGCCCGGGGTTGAATTCCTGGCGCAGGGTGCGCGTGGCCCAGTCCCACAGCCGCACCTGGTGATCGCGCCCGACGGTGAGAAGCTGCGTGCCATCGGCGCTAAAAACCACCGCATCCACCGCCGGGTCATGCGCCCGGATCGTGACCAGTGAGGTACGCTCCTGCGGGTTCCACACGCGCACCTGGCCATCTTCGCCGCCCACCGCCAGCCAGCCTTCCGGGGCATACACATCCTGCGCCCCCTGGAAAAACGCCTGCGCCGTAAAGGTCGCCAGGTTATCGCCGGTTTCGCTGTAGGCCGTCACCGTGCCGGTTTCATCCAGCGTGTAAATTTCGGTCTTATCCGGCGAATAGAACACGCGCAGCGCCGGCGTGGGGGTGGTGCTGCTGAAGATGCGGCTGCCGGTGATTAAGTCCCAGGTCATCACATAACCGCTGCTGAGGGCCGCCAGGCGTGTGCCATCCGGCGAAAAGGCAAAACTGTAGCTGGAGCCGGCCCCATCCGGCGGATCCAGCCGGCCCAGCAGGGCCAGTTGTGGCGCACTATCGGCGGTGATGGGGGCGGTGGCTTCGCGGTAGGGGATGGCCGTGGCCGTCATGACCACGGTGCCGGCCGGCAGCGGGTTATCCGGCAGGCCGGCTTCGGGGGCGCAGGCCGCCAGCAGCAGCGCCGCCAGCAGGCCAATGAGCGCAGCTTTAGCGGGCATTCAGTCCCCCTTCCCGCACGATCATATTGCCGAACAGCACGCCATATTCCGGGATTTGCGCCAGGCCGCATTCGCCTTCAAACGGCTCAATTTGCCCGTTTTCGTTGGCATCCAGCCCGTTGATGGTGGTTTCCATGTGGCGGGTGGATTCCTGCGCCTGGGCGGCGACCTCTTCCAGCGTTTGCGCCGCCAGCAGTTCATTTTCCAGCGCCTGCACATCATCGGCCCAGCCGCGCACATTGCGAATGCACACCTGAATAAATTCGGCGTTGCTCTGCACGTCCAGGCTGGCCTCCGGCGAGGTGGCGGCGGCCTGCACCAGCGCTTCAATGTCTGCCAGGAAGCCATATACGCCCGGGCCGCGGCCCGGGTTTTCGCCCCGGCGGTTGCCGTCCAGGTCATCCTGGGTGCCGCGCAGGATATTGATGGTGTGTTCGGCGTGCTGTTTTAAGCCGCCCAGGGTGGTGGCCCGGGCCGCCAGCCCGGAATGCTGGAGGGCAAAATTGGCTTCCGTCCGCACGCCGTCAATGAGGCTGCCGCCGTTGATGCCCTGCGGCGCGGCGACGAAAATTTGTTGCAGGCTGTCCGTCACGGACAGCGGCACGCTGCCGCTGTAGACCGGCGTACCCGCCGGCTGCGCGGCCGGGGTCGGGCCCGGGCCGCTTTCCACCGTCACCAGCACCGCGTTATACCAGGCGGGCAGCATACGCCCGTCAGGATCGGTATACAGCAGCGTGCCATCGCCAAAAGCATCTTTCACGATGTCGCCCAGGGGCAGGGTGGTCGCGCTGCCGGTGTTCACCAGCCAGGCAGCATAGCGGCTGCCAGCCGGCGGATCCACCAGCCCGTTCAGGCGCAGCGTCAGCCCGTCGCCGGGGGCATTCACGCTGGTGAAGCGCAGTTCGCCCGCGCCCGGATCGCTGACGATGGCCGGGCGGGTGGGGGCAGCCGCGGCGGCATCGGTTGCCGGCGGCGTAGCGGTGACGGCCGGCGCACCCAGGCCCACAATCAGCGCCCCGGCCAGCACCAGCGCCAGCAGCAGCAGCCCCACGCTGCCCACCAGCAGCGCATTCACGGTGGCGGCCGGTGCCGGCGGAGTCGGGGTCTTGGTCGTGGTGGCGGCGGGGGCTATGGTGGCCGGTGCAGCGGACGTGGGCGTGGGCGTGGCTGTCACCGGGGACAGTTTCACCGTCTCAGGGATGGCCGCTGCGCTCGCCAGACCCGTCCCCGTCGCCGTGCCGGTCTCCGCCGGGCGCAGCGTGCCCGTGGCGCTGAGGGGCGACACGGCCGCGCTGAAGGCCGCCGCGAAATCGGCGGCGGTCTGGTAGCGCTCCTGGGGATTTTTGGCCAGCGCCTGCCGCAGCACCGGGCCCAGGGCCGCCGGCAGCGCCGGGTTGGCCGCACACACATCCGGCACCGGGTCGCCGATGTGCTTCAGCAGCACCTGCAACGGCGTTTCGCCGGTGAAAGGCTGCCGGCCGGTGAGCAGTTCATACACCATCACGCCCAGGGCATAAATATCAGTGCGCCCGTCTACGTCGGTGCCCTGCGCCTGCTCCGGTGACATGTAGGCCGGCGTGCCAATGATGCCGGTGCCGGTGAGGTTGCTGCCGCTGTTGAGCATCTTCACGATGCCAAAATCCGCCAGCAGGGCATGGCCTTCGCTGTCCAGCAGGATATTGCCCGGCTTAATATCGCGGTGGACGATGCCGCGGCGGTGGGCATAATCCAGCGCCCCGGCGATGGCCCGCAGCAGCCGGTCGATCAGCTCCGGCGCGACCGGCGCACGCTCCACCAGCTCATTCAGCGAGCCGCCATCGGCAAAGGCCATCACCAGATACACGATGCCCTCCTCGCTGCCGTAATCGTAGAGGGGCAAAATGTGCGGGTGCTGAAGGGAGCCAATGGTGCGGGCTTCCAGTTGAAAGCGCTGCAAATACTGCGCGTCCATGCCGGGGTGCGGCGGCAGCACTTTAATGGCCACAAAACGATCTACCGACGGCTGATAGCCTTTGTAGACCGTTCCCATCCCGCCTTTGTCCAGCAGGTCGATGATTTCGTACTGCCCCAGTTTACGACCGGAAAGTGACGACACGCGCGCTGTCTCCATAATCGACTTGAGGCCCCTGCACCGCCCGCGGCCGGGGGCCGGCCCGCTCAGGATTGATTATAATGCACGGTGCCGGCTGTGGATACAGCCACCACCCGGCCGTCATCCCCGACAGGGCCGGCCGGGCGGCGGCTGAACGGGGCCGCCTCAGTAGACAATATACGTCTCGCGCAGTTCTTCCCGCAGGTGCAAAAAATTGTCGTAGCGCGTGCGGCTGATCGCGCCTGCCTCCACCGCCGCGGTGACGGCGCAGCCGGGTTCGTGGGTGTGGGTGCAGTTGTGGAAGCGGCACAGGTTGACGAAAGGCGCAAGATCGCGGAAGTAACCGTCCAGTTCATCCGGCTCCACATCCCACACCGCCAGCGTGCGAATGCCCGGCGTATCCGCCAGGTAGCCGCCGTTGTCCAGCTTAATCAGCACACTGTCGCGGGTGGTGTGAATGCCTTTGGCATCATAATTGCTGACGGCCTTCACCACCCGCCCCAGTCCCGGCTGAATGCGATTGAGCAGGCTGGTTTTGCCCACGCCGGAGGGGCCGCTGAAGACGGAAATCGCGCCGCGCATTCGTTCCCGCAGCACGTCCACGCCATCCCCCCGCGCCGCGCTGGTCAGCAGCACCTCATAGCCCATGCGCCGGTAGGGGTTCAGCAGCGCGTCAATGTGCGAGGGGTCTTCCAGATCAATCTTGTTGAGGACAATCGTCAGCCGGTCAATGCCGGCTTTTTCGCCCGTCACCAGCAGCCGATCCAGCATCCGCAAATTGGGGGCGGGGCGGGTGGCCGCCAGCACGAAAAATGCGCCGGTGGCATTGGCGATCAGCACCTGCTGGCGTTCCGCCTGGCCGCTGCCGCGCTTGCCGGTGGTGCGCACCGCGCGCGATAACACGCTGCTGCGCGGTAAAATCGTTTCGATAATGCCGTGTTTGGCCACGATGCCCGCGCCCTCGGCCGGGACGGCTGTCAGCAGCACCCGATCCCCGATTGCCACCAGGTCGGCCACCTGGGCGGCTTCTTTTAGCCGGCCGCGCACCTTGCACACATAAATACTGCCGTCCGGCACTTCCACGTTGTAAAAGCCACTTTGTTCACTGATAACTAAGCCCTGCATCCCGGATTGACTCAAAGGCAGCCTTTCTGATAAGGTGAGAACAGACAACCCGGCACTGCGCCAGGCATTTTTTATTATAATCCAATTCTGATGGGCCGCACGCATTTTAGCCTTTTGTAAGGCCTGCCGGGTAAGATAAACCTGCTGTCGCCCTGTCCACTGTGTATCTCAACACGCTAAAGGATTGACCGTGACCGTGACCGAAGACACCCGCGCCGAAGACACCCCCGCCACGCCGGAGCCGGCCGCGCCCTCCCGCAAAGATGAGCCGCTGCTGACCATCTCCGGCGGGATGCTCAATTATCTGGCCGTCGCCATCACTTTCCTGGTGGTGGGCGTGCTGCTGGGCATGAACCTGCCCCGCAGCGGCGACCTGACCGAAGCCCGCGTGGAGCAAATTATCCGCAATGTGCTGGCCGATACCGATTTTGGCAGCCCGCAGGTGGTGGATCGCTTTGAACTGGTGGACGACGATCCTTACATCGGTGCTGAAGATGCGCCCATCGTCATTGTGGAATTCAGCGATTTCGAGTGCCCCTACTGCGGGCGGCATTACCAGCGCACGCTGGAGCCGCTGCTGGAAAACTACGGCCAGTATATTCGCTATGTGTACCGCGATTTTGCCATCATCGGCCCCGAATCGCGCCCGTCCGCCCTGGCCGCCGAATGTGCCCATGAGCAGGGCAAGTTCTGGGAATTCCACAATGCCATGTTCACCGCTCAGGACAGCCTGGGCCGCGCATTTTACCTGCAACTGGCGGCGGATAATGATCTGGATGTGGCGGCTTTCACCGCCTGCCTGGACGAAGAACGCTATGGCAGCGAAATCACCAATGATATGATCGACGGGCAGTTGAACGATGTGCAGGGCACGCCCGGCTTTTTCATCAACGGGCAGTTCATTCGCGGGGCGCAGCCTTACGAAGTGTTCGAGCGCGTGGTGAAGCGCGAATTGCAGCGGGCCGGCATTGACCCGGCCGGGCAAAGCTAGCCCGGCCCGCCGGCCCGGCCCCGCCGCGGGGACGGGCCGGCCGTGAGGCCGGTGTCAGGCCATGCCGGCCATCAGCCGGGCCAGCTCATAATAAATGGGCAGCCCGAGGGTGA
>JALOOI010000110.1 GCA_025454495.1 Anaerolineae bacterium | reverse complement strand
CATCCAGGAATGGAATTCGCCGGATTTTCAGGGGCGCGAAACGTGGCCTTTCATCGCGCTGGTGGTGGCGCTGTTCGGCGCGGCCTGGGGCAGCCGCCTCAAATTTGACTGGACGCTGTTCCTGCTCACCGGCGGCACCTTCTTCATGGCGCTGCTGTACGGGCGCAATATCGCCGTGTTTGCGGTGGTGGCCGTGCCGGTGCTGTGCTACCACCTGGATGATCTGCTGCGGCAGCACGGCTGGACGCTGGCCACGCGGCCGCGGGTGAGCGCAGGCCAGGCCCGGCTGAACGTGGCGCTGGTGGCGCTGGTGGCGGCCGGCGTGCTGGTGTACTGTGCCGGGGTGGTGGCCCCGGCGACGGTGGCGCAGGCCCAGGCGCAAACGCTGCCGGTGGCGGCGGTGGCCTATCTCAACCAGGCGCAGCCGCCGGGGCCGCTGTTCAACAGTTACAACTGGGGCGGCTACCTCATGTTCGCTGCGCCGCAGTACCCGGTTTTCATTGATGGCCGCACCGACCTGTACGGGCCGTTTCTGGAAGTGTACCTGGATACCGCGCTGGCCCGCCCCGGCTGGCCGGCCACGCTGGATCGTTACGGCGTGCGCCTGGTGATCGTGGAGGCCACCAGCCCGCTGGATGCCGCTCTCCAGGCCGCGCCCGGCTGGACGCAGGCCTATGCCGATGCGCTGGCGGTCATTTATACTCGCTGAGGGGACAAGGGGGAAGCCTGTGGCCGAAGGACGTTCTTTAACCGGGCTGCTGGCGGATTTTCGCCTG
Source organism: Anaerolineae bacterium (assembly GCA_025454495.1). Classification (GTDB taxonomy): domain Bacteria; phylum Chloroflexota; class Anaerolineae; order Aggregatilineales; family Phototrophicaceae; genus JALHOR01. Next base: position 12,352 of record JALOOI010000110.1, on the reverse strand, counting down.
CTGCTGATCCTGTTTGTGTCCTTCCGGCTGCTGCTGCTGCTGGCCTACCCGCCGTTCCTGGTGGACGGTGCTGAACGCGGCATCGGCACCGGCGGCGACCGGGTGTATCACTATGCCCTCACTGCGCTGGCGGCGGATGATCTGCTGCCCTTCCGCGACTGGTGGAGTGAATTTCCGCCGCTGTGGTACCTGACGACGACGCTGGTGTACCTGGCCCTGGGCAGCAGCGCCACCTATGACAACTGGGCGCTGGCCCTGGGGCTGCTGGTGCTGCTCACCGAAGCGGGCAACCTGCTGCTGCTGCGGCGCATCGGCACGCGGCTGCACGGCCCCGCCACCGGCATGGCGCTGGCCTGGGTGTATGCGCTGCTGGTGGCCCCGGCCATCTTCATGTGGTGGAATTTTGATACGCTGGTGACGTTTTTCCTGCTCGGCGGGCTGTGGGCGCTGCTGCAACAGCGCGATACGGTTTCGGCCGGGTGGGTGGCGGCCGGGGCGCTGACGAAATTTGTGCCGCTGCTGCTGTTCGGCGCGGTGGTGCGCTTTCGGCCGGCGCGGCGGGCCGCCCGTTACATCGCCCTGGTGCTGGCGCTGTGCCTGCTGGCCTATCTGCCGCTGCTGGCGCTGAATGCCCCCTTCGCCCTCATCTCGCTCACCGCCCAGTTCGACAAGCCCTCCTACCAGACGGTGTGGGCGCTGCTGGATGGCAATTACAGCACCGGCAACTTCGGCACCATCGCCAGCCACCTCACGGCCGCCGGCGTGCGCGATGGCGTGAGCGATAAAAATCCGCCGGTGATCCCGGCGGTGGTGCGCCTGGGGGTGGCGGCCGCCCTGGGGCTGCTGGTCTTCGGGCGCACCCGCCGCTTCGATGCCATCGGGCTGGTGGCCTTCGTGGGCATCACTTTCGTGCTGTTTTACCTGCAATCGCAGGGCTGGTCGCCGCAGTGGCTGGCGCAAATTTTGCCGCTGCTGCTGCTGGTCTTCCCCACCCGCGACGGCGTGCTGCTGGCCGTCATGCTCAGCCTGCTGGCGTTTGTGGAATACCCGTTTTTGTTCATCCGCACCGGCGACAGCGGCGGGGCCTTCGTGCCGGGCAGCCCGCTGTTCGCCCCCTGGGCCCTGGTGATCGTCCTGCGGACGGCGCTGCTGGCCGGCGTGGCCGCGCTGTTCTATGGCAAACTGCGGCAGCAGGGCATCCCGGACTAACACGCCGCCACCGGCCCGATAAGAATGCTCTATCCGTTATGGACGATTAACATTTTTTTACTTTACATTCGTTTCGGAGCGTGTTATATTGCTGCCGGGATGTAACATCAGAACTGTTTTTTCCTTGCAGCCAGTTGAGACGATGACCAACACAGCCGGGCTGTGTTTTTTATTATTCCGCCCTGTGCCCGCTGCGGCACAGCACAACCACATCCACAGGAGGTTAGGACTGTATGGATAAACCGGAATACCTGACCCAGGACGGGCTGGAACAGCTCGAAAAACGCCTGAGTCATTTTAAGGATGTGCGTCGCCCGGAAGTGGCCGAACGGCTGCGGCTGGCCCTGGAAGATGGCGGCGAACTGACGGAAAATTCCGAATATGAAGATGCCAAAAATGAACAGGCCTTCATCGAAGCGGAAATTGTGCGGATGTCCAATATTCTGCTGCACGCCGTCATCATCGAAGAAACCAGCATCCGCAAGGATACCATCGCGGTGGGGGCGCGGGTGACGATCATGGAAAAAGGCACCCGTGACGCAGAGAGCTACCAACTGGTCGGCTCCGCCGAGGCCAACCCCGGCCAGGGCAAGATCAGCATCGAAAGCCCGCTGGGCAAAGAACTGCTCGGTAAAAAAGTGGGCGACAAAGTGACCATCAAAGCGCCGGATGGCAATCTCACCTTCGTCATCCAGGAAATCGCCTGAGCCAGCGCCCCGTTACCCATCATTGTCCGTGCAAAGCCGCTGCCGGTTCGCAGCGGCTTTGTGCTGCCGGGCCGCGGTTGCTGCCGGCCCGGGGGCGATCACGGTTGGGCATCGTGCAGGTACTGCGTCTCTTCGTCCGTCAGCCCTTCGCGCAGGTCGATGATGCGGTCGGTCAGGGGGCTGCGGCGCGGCGACTCATGTTCGATCAACACCGCCCGCCGCTGCTGAATATACTCGGCTGCCTGCTGCAATTCCTCCAGCGACAGCACATCCACCAGGTGATACAACCGTTGCAGATCGACAAACATGGTGACCTCCTCACGGAAACACCGGCTTTCTTCTATTGTACGCCTTTTCACAAAGATCACCGAATCCATCCGGCGCTTTTCTGATACCATTCTGATGCAGCCAGCATTGACGGGCAGGCAGGGCCTCTTTTATACTTAATGTCTCTGAGCGTGATGTCCAGAGGTAGCAGTCGGGACTCGCACGGCGGGAAACACCGAACCGTGTCAGATCCGAAAGGAAGCAGCACTAAGGTGGCTACCGGGTGTTGCGGGTATCCCGGCTGTGACCTCTGCCCATCACGCTTTTTTGTATGCCACCGCCTGTCACTGGCATTCTGGCGGGCGCGTCTTTATAATCGTCGTAACGTGTGATGGCTGTGCCCGACGATTTATGCTGAGCGAACCCGCCCTCTCCCCCGACGCAACCCAACCGAACCCGGCGCTGCGCCCGGCCCGCCCGCTGCGGGGCTGGCTGCTGCTCAGCGTGGCGCTGTCGCTGCCGGTGACGCTGCTGCTGCTGCTAACGCTGACCCTGCCGGCGGCCCCCTCCCGGCCGCCCGTGGCGGTGGCGCTGGTGGTGGCCGGGCAGCCGCGCCAGGTGCTCAGCCAGGCGGCCACCGTGGGCGACCTGCTGGCGGAGCAGGGCGTGCTGCTGGCCGCGGGCGATACCGTGTCCTACCCGCCGCAAACCGCCCTGGCGGCCGGCCTGTCTATCGTGGTGGAACGCGCCCGCCTGGTCACGGTGCGGGATGGCGACCGCACGCAAACGCTGGCCACCACCGCCACCAGCCCCTACGACATCCTGCGCCAGGCCGGCCTCACCGTGCAACCGCCGGATCGCATCTGGATTGATGGCACCCTGACCGGCGCGGAGCAGTTGCTGCTGTGGGCGGTGCCGCCGCTGGAAATTGTCGTGCGGCGGGCCGTCACCGTCACCATCCGCGATGGCGCAACCACGCAGGAGCACCACAGCGCCGCCGATACCGTGGGCGAAGCGCTCTTTGAAGCCGGCATCACCCTCTACGCGGCCGACCACCTGAGCCAGCCCGGCGGCACGCCCCTCACCGGCCCCACCACCATCACCATTACCCGCGCCCACCCCTTCATGATCGAGGTGGATGGCGGGACGCTGGCCGGCCGCAGCCGCGCCGCCACCGTGGGCGCAGCCCTGGCGGACAGCGGCATCGTCCTCACCGGGCTGGATTATGTGCTCCCCGGCGAACAAACGCCCCTCACCCCGGGCCTCACGCTGCGCGTGATCCGCGTGACAGAAGCCATCGTCAGCGAAGAGGAAGCTATCCCCTACGCCACCGTGTACCAGGCCGACCCCGCCCGCGAACTGGATACCCGCGCCACCGTTCAGGCGGGGCAGCCGGGCGTGCGCCGCTATGACAGCCGCGTGCGCTATGAAGATGGCCAGGAGATCGGCCGGGAGCCGGCCGGGGATACCGTGGTACGGCCGCCGGTGGACGAAATCATCGCCTATGGCACGCAGATTGTGCTGCGGACGGTGGACACACCGGCGGGCCCGCGCGAATACTGGCGCAGGCTGCGTGTGTATGCCACCAGCTATCATCCCCGCGCCCTGGGCGGCGATGACAGCACCGCCCTGGGGCTAAAGCTGGAAAAAGGCATGGTCGCTGCCGACCCGCGCCTCATTCCCTGGCGTACCGCCGTGTATGTGCCGGATTATGGCCTGGGCATCATCGGCGATACGGGCGGGGCCCGCCGCAGCCGTTACTGGATCGACCTGGGTTACAGCGATGCCGATTACACCTCCTGGCACCGCTACACCGAGATTTACCTGCTCACCCCGGTGCCGGCCGACATCCCCTATCTGCTGCCGGAGTGGTCGCCGCCGTAGGCCCCGGCCCGTGCTGATTATGGCAACGGCGCAGCCTGTATTATAATGGACGCACAGGACAACCAGACCGGATGAACGCTTATGCTGGCCACGCTGCGCCTTTACCTTAACCGCTCGATCGATGCCACCAGCCTGCTGGCGCTGGTGACGGCGCTGCTGCTGCTGGCGCTGCTGCTCATCATCCAGCATCCGCTGCTGCTGCCGGCCGCCCTGGTGTATGCCCTGGGCGGGCTGTATGGCGTGGCCACCTTTCGCCCGCCGGCCCCGGCCCTGCCCGCTTCGGCCGCGGCCGCCGGCGAGCATTTGCCCATCGCCACGCTGGAAGTGCCCATGGTGAAAATGCCCGGCAGCGACAGCTCCCTGAATGCCATTGTCATGCGCCTGGGGGTGACGGTGGATGGGCTGGTGCGGGCCAGCCACGCCATTAATGCCGTCACCACGCAGCAGGCCCAGAGCGCCGAAGAACAATCGCAGGTCATCAAAACCACCACCGGCCGGCTGGATCATTTTCTGTCGCTGTCCGACCGCATCAGCCAGCAGGCCCGCCAGGTCATCGTCACGGCTGACCAGGCGGCGGAAACCTCGCTCTCCGGCGAGGCGGCCATTCAACAGTCGATGCTGAGCATGGACGATATTCGCACCCAGGTTCAGGTGATCGGCGAGACCATCGTGAAACTGGCCCGGCTCACCCGGCGCATCGACGAAATCATCACCTCCGTCAGCGAAATTGCCACCCAGTCCAATTTGCTGGCGCTTAATGCCAGCATCGAAGCCGCCCGGGCCGGCGTGCACGGGCGCGGTTTTGCCGTGGTGGCGGATGAAGTGCGCTCGCTGGCCGGGCAGTCCACTGCCGCCGCCGGGCAGGTGCGGGCCATCCTGGTGCAAATTCAGCAGGCCATGAAAGAAACGGTGCAGGCGACCGAACTGGGGGTGCAAAATGTCAGCGAAGGGGTGACGCGCACGGGCGAGGCCCGCCAGGTGATGTTGCAGCTTTCCGGCAGCGTGCAGGCCTCGCGGGATGCCCTGCGCGATATTTACCAGACGATGCAGCAGCAGGCCAATGGCATGGAGGAAATCGCCATCAGCATTGAACGGCTGGATCGGCTGGCGGCGCAGAGCCTGGCCAGCACGCGCACGGTGGAAATGGTGTCCACCAGCCTCAGCCGCCTGGCCAGCGACCTGCAAACGGCCTTCGGGGGCGACCAGGAACTGCCGGAGGGGATTCCGGCGGTGCTGCCGCGTTAGCCGGTGCCGTCAGGCTTCTTCGTGGTGGCGGGCGTGCCATTCCTCAAAGAAGGCGCGGGCTTCCTCCGGCGAGCGCACGATGCGCTTGCGGGTGTTCTCCGGCACATTTTGCATGGGCCCGCGCAGGATTTCTTCCTGGTAAAAATCTTTCACCACCATGGCCACCGGGAACAGCAGTTCCATCCGCAAATTGAGGCCGCGGGCTTTTTTACGGGCATCCATCAAATTATCGGGCATAAATTCCAGCACCGGGCGGAAATCGAAAATTTCGCCATAAATATTTTCTTCGCCCACCTCCTCCACCAGCTTCTTCAGCCAGGCATACACCACGCTGCTGGCTTCGGAAGTGAGATAGCCGCGGTAGGTAATGTGGACGATGCGGGTTTCAGAATCGTAATAAGCGCTTGCGCCAGGTGTTTCTAACGGTTGGGATGCCATCACAGCCCTCGCTGCATCGTACCCGGGCCGCCGGCCGGGAAGATTCATCTGGTGTCATTGTAACATCGGATAACAAAAACCCGCCCTTAAGAAAAGGCTAGAGTCTGGTTTTATAGGTGTTATGCCGGCGGCGGGGTATAATGCGCGGCTGGCGGTGGGGTAATCGTGATCGGGGCCGGGCCCCGGCGGAGGTGACCGATGCTGGCAGCGCGTTTGTACGGAGCGCGAGATTTACGGGTGGAACAGGTGCCCGCACCGGCGGCCCCCGGCCCGGGCCAGGTGCTGCTGCGCGTGCAGGCGGTGGGCGTGTGCGGGTCAGATTTGCATACGTATGTGGATGCCCGCATTGGCGATACGGCCGTGTCATCGCCGTTGATTTTGGGGCACGAATTCGCCGGCGAGGTGCTGGCCGCAGGGCCGGACGCGCTGGATGGCCACGGCGAGCCGCTGCACGCGGGCCAGCGCGTGGCCATCGACCCGGCCGCGCCCTGCTGGCGCTGCGAACTGTGCGAGGCCGGCCACCCCAATTTGTGCCGCCGCCTGCATTTTTGCGGGCTGTACCCGGACGACGGGGCCCTGTGCGAGCAGATGCTGTGGTCAGCGCGGAGCTGTTTCCCGCTGCCGGCGGGCCTCAGCGCGGCGGCCGGGGCCCTGCTGGAACCCCTGGGGGTCGCGCTGCACGCGGTAGACCTGGGCCGTTTGAAGCTGGCCCGCAGCGTCGCCGTCATCGGCTGCGGGCCCATCGGCCTGCTGATTGTGCAACTGGCCCGGCTGGCCGGGGCGCACCCGGTGTATGCTTTCGATCATTTTGGCTGGCGGGCCGACCGCGCCGCGGCCGTGGGGGCCACCGCCGGACTGGCCGTGCAGGGCAGCGCCGCCGTGGCCCACATCGCCCGGCTGACCGGCGGCCGCGGGGTGGATGTGGTGTTTGAAGCCGCCTGGGCCGATGAGAGCATCGCCCAGGCCGCCGAGATGGCCCGCAACGGCGGGCGCGTGGTGCTGGTGGGCATCCCCTCGCAGGATACCATCGTGATGAAGCATTCCACCGCCCGGCGCAAAGGTTTGACCATCGTCATGGCCCGGCGGATGAAACACACCTACCCGCGCAGCCTGCACCTGGTGCAGCAGCAGGGTGTTGATCTGGAGGCCATCATTTCGCATCGCTTCCCGCTGGCGCAGGCCGACCGGGCCTTTGCGCTGAATGCCGATTACGCCGACCAGGTGCAAAAAGTCATCATCGACATCCCATGAGAATCCGGTGAGACACGCTTTACAGCCCGGCGGGATACCCGTATACTGTGATTAAATTCACAACTTTCACAAAATTCTGAAAGTTGTGAAGACCGGATGGCAGCGCTGCTGCCGCCGATCACCCGAAAAACGCATGTCTCCCTCCTTGATTGTCGTTACGCTGGCTCAGAGCGGGGCCAGCGTAACTGCTTTTTGGGGCAGTTCTAAACTCCGATTTATGTCCCCGCGGTATGCTGTGCCTGTAACCGATAACCAGCCCGTGAATGAGGTCCGGTGGTGGGAGCACCAGCCACAGTGTCCAGCAATCTGTATTATCAACAACGCCCGGATGGCATCCACGAATTTCTGTTTACCGGCCGGGGCAATGGGATGGATGAATTTTTCGCCATCCTGACCGATATTTTGCAGGCCGCGCCGCGCCGCCAGCCCCTCTATTACCTGGTGGATGTGACGCACGGCGGCAAGTTCGCGCCCATTGCCGAGCTGGTGAAGCGTTTTCGCCGCCTGCAGGTGCAAATCCCGGAGCGTGCGCCGGGGCGCACGGCCATCATCCATGCGCCAGGGGTGCTGCTGACGCTGGCCAATATGCTGATCGACACCCTGGCCCCGGGGGAAGATCGCACCCGCTTCTTCACGCCCGATCAGCGGGAGCAGGCGCTGGCCTGGCTGGCCGCGCAGGACGAGGCCGCCGGCGATGAAACTGGTATTCCTGGGGGATAGCCTGACGTGGGGCGGCTACGGCGGTAATTTCGTGGCCCAGGTGGCCGCCCGCCTGCCCGCGCACGAGGTCATCAATGCCGGCGTGGGCGGCGATACGGTGGTGAATTTGCTGGCCCGGCTGGACGAGGTGCTGGCGCTGTCGCCGGACGTGGTCTTCATCATGGTGGGGGGCAACGATGCCGTGTCCTACACGGTGCCGGCTGTGCGCCCGTATTACCAGGCGGTGAAGAAGCTGCCCGGCGGCAGCGTCGCCCCGGAGGACTTCACCACCGCCTACCGTGACCTGCTGACGCGCCTGCAACTGCATTTTGTGCAACCGCTGATCGGGCTGGGGCCCACCGAATACAACCGCGAGCTGGTAGCCGCCCGCCGCCACTACAACGCCCTCACCCGCGCCGTCGCCGCCGCTTTCAACATCCCCGTGCTGGATTTAGACACGCCCTTCACGCCCGCGCAGCCCATCGAGCGCCCGCCGGTGACGCTGGACTTCATCCGCCAGATTGGGGAGCGCAGCCGCCGCGGCTGGCAGGATTACGAGACCGAGCGCCGGCAGTGGGGCTACACCTACAGCTTCGACGGTATGCACCTCACCCCCGCCACCGCCACCGCCTTCGCCGGGCACATCGTGGCGTTTTTGCAGGCGCAGGCGGGGGTTTAGGGGGACTGAGACACGCCTCCCCGAATTATTCGACCGGATTGCCCAGGTCAAAAACGACCTCCTGAAAGCGTTTAAAGCGCCGAATTTTGATGGATGTGAGCATCACCGCCACCTTTACACCCGTGCCAGCGCTGCGGCAAAATCGGCCAGCAGGTCGGCCGGGTCTTCCAGCCCGATCGACACGCGCACGGTGCCGGGTTGCACGCGGGCGATGCGCCGTTCTTCATCATCGACCTTCGCGTGCGTGCTCAACACCGGAATCGTCAGCAGCGTTTCCACGCCGCCCAGGCTAACGGCATTCAGCCCCACACGCAGCGCATCGCAGAAGGTTTTGGCGGCGGCGGTATCGGCCAGTTCAATGGCCATCATGCCGCCGAAGCCGTGCATTTGCTGCCGGGCGATCTCATAATCGGGCGTGCCCGGCAGGCCGGGATAATACACCGCCCGCACTTTAGGCTCGGCGGCGAAGAACGCAGCGATCTGCGCGGCGGCGGCATTGTGCGCCTGCATCCGCACCGTCAGCGTCTTCAGGCTGCGATCAATCAGAAAGGCATCGAAGGCGTTGCCATAGCCACCGAAGAAAATCGCCATTTCGCGCACGGCTTCGATGCGCTCGCGCGAGGTCATTACCGCCCCGGCGATCAGATCGCTGTGGCCGCCCAGGTATTTGGTGGCACTGTGGACGACGACATCCACCCCCAGCGCCAGCGGAGTCTGGTTGATGGGCGAGGCAAAGGTGTTATCGACCATGGTGGCCGCCCCCACCTGCCGCGCCGCCGCCACGATCTGCGGAATGCTGTGGCATAAACAGGTAGGATTGGCGGGTGTTTCAAAGAAGACCAGTTTCGCTTCCGGGGCGTACCGCGCCAGTTCGTACAACTGGTGTGCCTCCAGCAGGCGCGTCTTAAGCCCCAGGCGGGGCGCGATCTCGCGCAGCAGGTGATACGAACCGCCGTACAGCGGCCGCGAGGCGACCACAGTATCGCCTGCCCGCGCCACCGATAAAATAGCCGCCGTAATTGCGGACATGCCGCTGTTGAACAGCAGGCAGTCTTCTGCCTGTTCCAGCACGGCCAGCCGTTCTTCCACATTCCGCACGGTGGGGTTGCCGTAGCGGCTGTACACATAGGTGTTGGCCGCTTCGGGGTCGCCATTAAGGTAATGCGCGAACATATCACTATCAGGCACAGCGAAAGTGCTGGCCAGGTACAGCGGGAACACCGCCGCCCGGTGCAGTGCGTCCACCTGCCCGTGAATAGCCTGTGTGGCAGTGCCTTTTGCGCTCATGAATGCTCCCCTGGCTGATTGAACGTGCCGGGGCAACTATAGCAGAAAGCACCGCCGTCGGCGAAATCCCGGTGAGGCGTTGCCTTTATTGAACATCCGTGCTAATATCAGGTTGATTGTGCCGCGACCCTGTGCCAGAAAGAGTGTGCCATGCCCGCACTGCGCCGGCTGAGCCGTGTGGATGTTCGCCACCTGCTGCTGCTGCGCCAGCATCTGACCGCGGCCCCGGTGCCCGATCTGCTGTCGGTAGTGCGCGACCTGGGCTGTTTACAGCTCGACCCCATCAGCGCGGTGCAGCGCAGCCATTTGCTGGTGCTGTGGAGCCGCCTGGGGACATATGACCCGGCGCAGGTGGAGCACCTGCTGTACCGGCAACGGCACCTGTTTGAATACTGGGCGCATATGGCTTCCATCGTCCTCACGGACGATTACCCGCTGTTCCGGCACTGGATGCAGCGTTACCCCGGCGGCAGCCCCGCCGGCCAGCGCCTGCGGCAGTTCGTGGCCGACGATGCCGCCGCGCCGGCCTCGTTACAGCAGCATCTGCTGGCCCGGCTGCGGGTGGAAGGGCCGCTGCCTGCCGCCGCTTTTGAAGATCAGACGCGGGGCGGCATGGATTCCAGCGGCTGGACTTCCGGGCGACATGTGAACAAAATGCTGGATTATCTGTGGCATTCCGGCGCGGTGATGGTGGCCTATCGCCAGGGCACACAGCGCTTCTGGGATATCACGGAGCGCTGCCTGCCGCCGGATACGCCGACGACCACGCTCAGCGAGACAGACGTGGTGCAGCAGTCCGCTGCGCGGGCCGTGCGCTGCCTGGGGGTGGCCCGCAGCGATCACATTCGGCAGCATTTTACACGCGGGCGCTATCCGGGGCTGCCGGCGGCTCTGAAAACGCTGGTGCAGGCGGGCACGCTGGAGGTGGTGCAGGTACAGCACGCCGGGCAGCCGCTGCCGGGAACGTGGTACCTCCACGCCGACGATGCCGCCGCGCTGGAACAGATGCAGGCCGGCGCGTTTCAACCGAAGACAACGCTGCTCTCCCCCTTCGATAATCTCATCTGTGATCGGCACCGGCTGGCGCTTCTGTTCGACTTTGAATACCGCGTCGAAATTTACACCCCGGCCACCAGACGACGTTACGGTTATTACGTTCTGCCCATCCTGCATGGCGAGTCCCTCATCGGGCGGATGGATGTGCTGCGGCACCGCCGCGAGCAGCGCCTGGAGATTAAAGCCACCTTTGCCGAAGCAGGCGCGCCGGACGATGCGGCCACCGTCCGGTCAATACGCGGCGCGGTGGAGGCGCTGGCTCATTTTCTGGGGGCCCGCAGCGTGCAATTCGGCACGCTGCCACCGGGCTGGAGCCGCCTGGCCGCGGATTAAGCCCCCGCACCCCCATCCCCCTGCGCCAGCGGATACGCGAACAGCGTCGTGCCGGGCGGGTCGGCGGTGCCGCCGGTGGCGGCATACAGCGCCATGGCCGCGGCATTGTCATCTTCCGTCAGCACCCACAGGGTATCCGCCCCGGTCTGCCGGCCCCAGTCCAGCACCGCCTGAATGAGCGCCCGCGCGGCCCCGCGCCGCTGCCAGGCTTCATCCACGCCGATCTCGTACAGCAGCACTTCGGCTTTGCGCCGATCAAACCGTTGCAGGCGGTGCGCGGTGGCAAAACCCACCGCCACCGCATCGATAAAGGCCAGGAACAGGGCGTTATCCGGGCTGGCCAGGTAGCGCTGCCCCTGCTCCGCGTCCCAGGCATCGCCTTCGTCCAGCAGCGGGTTAAGCTGCGCCGGCAGCGCTTCATACACGCTGGTAATGCGTTCAATGCGAAGGGTCATTCTGCCTCCGGGTGGGCGGTCAGTTGCAGCCGATAACCATGATCGTACAACACCTGTTCATCCTGAAGCCAGCCCACCACCTGATCGGCCACCTGCGCCAGGCGGAGGCAGGTGGTATCGATGCGGTGACAGCGCCAGTATGGATGCGGGGCCTGCCAGCCCTGCCAGCGGCTCCAGCGCATCATGGGGTGGGCCCCGCGCCGCAGCACCTGCGGGCCAAACTGCGGATCAGCATGGTGCCCGCGCAGCCAGGCCGCCCATGCCAGCAGTTCCCGGCCGTCCGCGGGGGCCGCGCCGCGCCGGCGCAGGCGTTCCAGCCGCGTGCCATCATCACAATCCAGCAGGCAAAAAGCGATATGCCCGGCCTGCGGGGCCGAAGGGCAGGCCAGCACTTCGCCCATGATGGCGGCCCCCACCACCAGCAGCGGCTGCGGGGCGGCCAGCGCGGTTTGCAGCCAGGCTTCCGTCACCTGCTGGCGCTGCGCCGGGGTGGCCGGCGGCCCGGGCCCCCACCGCGGATGTGCCTCGAAAGCGTGGACGGCCATCTGTGGCAGCCGGCGGCGCAGCAGCGGCAGCACCGCCGCCCGGCCCGACCCGCCGGCACCGGTGATAAAGCCTAACATCCTGTGACCCCTTAAGCATCTTTTTCAGTGATTATACTCTGTTATGATGCTTTGCAAAGTGTCCTGTTCGGCTTTGACCCGGCCACGATGGGCGCTACTGGCGATTGTCGCGGAGGTAGCCCGCGCCAAAATCATGCTCGCGGGCATAGTGCATCAACAGCCGGAAACGGTCGGCATCAATGGTGGGGCACTGCAACCCGGCCCGCTCCAGCACCGGCC
>JALOOI010000109.1 GCA_025454495.1 Anaerolineae bacterium | reverse complement strand
CCGCAGCGACAGCACCGGCGACAGTGAACGCCCGCGCCGCCGTCCCGAAACCCGCAGCGATAGCACCGGCGACAGTGAGCGTCCGCGCCGCCGTCCCGAAACCCGCAGCGACAATGCCGGCGATGATGCACCGCGCCCGCGCCGCCCGGCCGGGGACAGTGAGCGCCAGCCGGACACAGACCGCCGGCCGCCCTCCGGGGGCAGCAAACGGCCGGGCGGTGGTGGATCAAAACGGCCCACCGGCGGCACCGGCAAACGCCCGGCCGGGGGAGCCAAACGGCCCGCCGGCGGCGCAAAGCGGCCCGGGGGCGGCACCGGCAAACGCCCGGCCGGGGGGCCCAAACGCCCGCCGCGCAAGAAGTAATCCCCCTCAAGCCAGTTTGGAACATCCCGGCGCAGCGTCACCTGTTCGTGCGCTGCGCCGCGGTGCATCCCCCTCCACCAGCCGCGCGGCATCGTGACTGTAACCATGACCGTGACCATGACTCGCGCGGCAAACGCAGCACCATGGAAGCATAAACTCTGATGACCCATCCGCGCCCTCACCCCCGCCCCTCACCCGGACGGGCGGCGGCGAGTGAAATCCGGCGCTTTACATCTTTTCTCCGTGGCTCTGTGGCTCTGTGTTACATCGCTGATGGGGGCAGGATGTCATCGTGCCCCGGCCCGGAGAGCGGCCATGTCAGCCATCTCAGCCGGCCGGGCCTGGTGCAAAATGGGGTGCAAACGCGGCTAAAATCGGTCACAATCACTGTGCCGGCAGCAACCTGATTTCATCCCCGGCACAGGGTGGCTGGTTATGAGCGATCATGTGGAGGCAGTGGCGGCGTATCTGGCCCGGCAGCCGGTGTATGACCGGCGGCGGCGCTGGCTGCACGCTTTTCTGCGCGGCCTGGTGGATACGCTGTCGCGCGGCGAAATCACCGGGCTGGAGCATCTTCCCCCGGCCGGCGGCACCATTTTGATGATGAACCATGCCAGCGCCATCGACCCGGTGCTGTGTACGCGGCTGGTGGCCACGCGCTACGTCATCACCATGGCCAAGCGGGAAACACTGCGTAACCCGCCGATTGCCCTGTTTAACGCGCTGTGGGGCAATTTCACCGTGCAGCGCGGCCTGGTGGATCGGTCGGCGCTGCACAGCACGATTGAACTGCTGCGGCAGGGGCAAATGGTGCTGATCGCCCCGGAGGGCACGCGCAACCGCGCCGGGCTGGGGCCGCCGCGGGATGGCGTGGCCTATGTGGCCGCCCGCGCCGAAGCGTGGGTGGTGCCGGTGGCGGTGGTGGGCACCGATCACTGGTGGCAGCGCCTGCTGACGCTGCGGCCGGCCCGCTGGCGCGTGCACTGCGGGCGGGCCTTTCGCTTTCGCCTGCCGCCGGGGGGCAAAATCAGCCGCGCCGACCGCGACCGCATGATGCAGGAAGCCATGTATCAACTGGCGCTGGCCATGCCGCCGGAATATGCCCGGTATCGCGGGGTGTACCACGATGTGGCGCAGGCCACCACCACCACGCTGCTGTTCGCGGACGCGCCGCCTCAGGCTTTGTGATACACCTCCAGGCTGTCGCCGTTGAGGGCCCCGGCCGCCTCCGAAGCCAGGAAGGCGATCACATCCGCCACCTGCGCCGGGCTGACCCATTTCGTAAAATCGGCATTGGGCATGTCTTTGCGGTTGGGCGCGGTGTCGATGATGCTCGGCATGACCCCGTTAATGCGGATATTGTGGTCGCGCAGTTCCAGCGCCATGCTCTCCACGATGCGCTGCGCCGCCGCTTTGCTGGCTGTATAGGCCGCCGCGCCCTTCATGCCGCGCAGCGAAGCCCGCGCCAGCACACACACCAGGCTGCCGGCCACCCCCTGCTCGATCATATGCCGCGCCACCCGCCCGCAGATGACGTAGGTCAACTGCGCGTTGAGGTACATCATCTTCTCGAACACGCTCAGCGGCGCTTCGTGCACCGCCTGGCCGGCCGTGTAGCCCCCGGCGATGTGCGCCAGCACATCAATGGTGCCGAAGCGGGCCGCGGCCGCCGTCACCACGGCATCCGCCTGTTCCGGCTGACCCAGGTCGCCGGCCAGCAGCAGCGCCGGATTGCTGATGCCGGTTTCTTTCAGCATCGCTTCCAGAAATTCGGTCTTCATATCCACGAGGGCTAAATTTGCGCCTTCCGCGGCGAATTTTTGCGTCACCGCCCGGCCCACGCTGCCGGCGGCCCCGGTGATGAGGACGGTTTTCCCGGTGAAAATGCCTGCCATGTTGCCACTGCCTCTCTGCTGATGCCTCAGCGTGCTACCGTTCTACAGGAGTAACGTGCCGCCCCGCCGGGCCGGATTTATGTCAGCCGGCGGGTCATCAGAATATCGGGCCGGCCGAAGCCATTCGCATCCGGGATGACCCCGGTAATGGCATAACCGAGCTTCTGGTAAAACTCATACGGGTGGCGGCCCACATTACGCAGCGCAGCGATGTGCGGCCACACATCCGGGTACAGGTCAACGCCGGCGAGCGATGTTTGCCCGATCACGTCATCAGTGCCCAGGGTGATGACCAGGCCGCCGCGGGCCCGCACCTGCGCTTCCAGGTCGCGCACCAGGGCCGCGCCGATGCCCTGCCCCTGCTGCCGGGGATGGACGGCCAGCGGGTGCAGTTCCCACACCTGGGCGTAAGCATGAAAGCCGCCGATCCAGCCGAGCAGTGCGCCATCGGCCGCCAGCGCCACCCGGCAAATTTTGTCCGGCTCCAGCGCTGCGTGCACTTCCTCCAGCGCTTCGGCTTCGGTGTCCCAGGTATCGGGCAGGTGCGCGAAGGCCGCCACCAGCAGCCGCGCGGCCGCCGGCACCTGCGCCGCGTCAGCCGGGTTCAGGTCAACGATCGTCCAGTTCATCCCATCAGGCCTTGCCCGCCAGGATCAGCCCGGCCGCCCGCCGGCCGATCTCAACGGCGAAATTGGTTCCACGATCCCACGGGTACACCTGGGACATGCTGGCCCACAGCACACCGGGCAGCGGTGTCGCCAGCGGCGGAATGGCCGTGCTGTGGTGCACGTAAGGCACCGGCTGCGCGTAAGGCGCACGCCACACCCAGCTTTTACGCAGCCATGTTTCGTCAAAGGCGGGGTTCACTTTTTTGAGGGCGGGCAAAAACCGCGCCACCAGCGCGTCGGCAGGCAGGGTAAAGTATTCGTGGTCAGGCGGGGCATAATCACCGCAGTACACGATATGGTCGCCGCCGTAGTGGGCTTTGTCCATATAATTGGTGTGTTCCACCAGCGCCAGGAAGGGAAATTCGCTGCGGGCTTTGTCCGGCGTGGTGGCCGGCAGGTTCAGCCAGTAGGTGCCATCGGTTAAAAGCTGCTGCCTGAGGGCCAGCACCACGCACAGCCCGCCGATGCTCTTTAAGGCCGCCATCTGGTCGCCGTAGTGGGTGCCGGCCAGCCCTTCCGTCAGCTTCAGCATGATGGCCGGGGACGTGGTGCTGAGGATGGCATCATAGACCACGGTGCTACCGCCCACCGTCAGCGTCGGGCGCAGGTCGGGCTGGCTGAGGGCGATTTTTTGCGCCGGGGCGTTCAGGTGGATGACGGCCCCCTGCGCCTGAATGGCGGCGGCCATCGCTTCCAGGCAGGCCTGAAAGCCACCCACGAAACCGCCCAGGCGCAGGCTGCGGGCCTTCACCCGCGCCCACAGCCAGGCCATATTCACCCGGTCGTATTCCGCGCCAAACTTGCCGATGAGCAGCGGGCGGAAGAATTTACCATAGGCTTCTTCGCCCATGTAAAAGCGCAGCCAGGCATCGGCGGTGAACTGCTCCAGCGACTGCCAGAACGGGGTGAGCTTGATGTAGGCCCCGGTGAGCGCAAAGCGCAGTTTGGCCAGCGGCGACAGCGGCAAAAACAGCGCCGACGGCGAAATTTCGGAGCGATACAGATGGCCGTCGATCCAGTAGCTGGTTTTGGGGCGCGGGAAGATGACGCGCTCCGCGTGGCCCATCTCGGCGATGAGGCGCAGGATGTCCTGGTCGCCCTCAAACCAGTGGTGATAAAACTTCTCCAGTGACCAGCTCCAGCCCTCATCCTGAAAGCCAGCCGCCAGCCCGCCCACGCGGTCGCCGGCTTCGTACAGCGTGACAGCGTGGCCGGCGCGGCACAAATCCCACGCGGCGGCCATGCCGGCCACGCCGGCACCAATGATGGCAATACTCTTTTGATCGGGTGTCATGCCTGCTCCTGAGCGCCGGGGACTGCCTGCCGCCCGGCGTATCGTCCAGGGCCGGTATTATACCGGCCCGGGCCCGCTGGCGGGCAGGCCACGTCACCAGCGGTGATGCACATCCGCGCGAATGTATGTGTCGTAAAGGGCGGCGATGGCCTGCATCTGCGCGTCCGTCAGCGGCGGCAGGTCGGCGGCGCGGGCGTTGTCCTGGGCCTGCTGCGGGTTCTTCGCGCCGGGGATGGCGCACGTCACCGCGTCGAACATCAGCGTCCAGCGCAGGGCCCACTGGGCCATGGTGGCGGTATCCGGCAGCAGCGCCCGCAGGCGTTCCACCGCCTGCAAACCGCGCTCATAATCCACCCCGGAGAAGGTTTCGCCCACATCAAAGGCCTGGCCCTGGCGGTTAAACTGGCGGTGGTCATCGGCGGCGAAGGTGCTGGCCGCGGTGATCCTGCCGGTGAGCAGGCCGCTGGCCAGCGGCACCCGCGCCAGAATGCCCACCTGGCGCTGCTGTGCCTGCTGAAAAAATAATTCCGCCGGGCGATGGCGAAACATGTTAAAAATGATCTGCACGCTCTGCACGCCGGGGTATTCGATGGCCTTCAGCGCTTCTTCCACTTTTTCCACGCTCACCCCGTAAAAGCGAATTTTGCCCGCCTGCACCAGGTCATCCAGCAGGCCGAACACCTCCGGCCGATAGTACAGGTCGGTGGGCGGGCAGTGAAGCTGCACCAGGTCCAGCGCATCCACGTTCAAATTGGTCAGGCTGCGCTCGATCCAGGCGGTTAAATTGTCGCGGGTGTAGCCTTCGCTGAGCTGGCGCGGCAGGCGGCGGCCGGCTTTGGTGGCCACGATGATGGTTTCGCCGGGGCGTTCCTGGCGCAGTTGGGCGATCAGCCGTTCACTGCGGCCGTCGCCATAGACATCGGCCGTGTCGATAAAATTCACGCCGGCATCGAGGGCTGTATGCAGCGCCCGCAGCGATTCAGCATCGTCCACGCTGCCCCACGAGCCGCCGATGGCCCACGCGCCAAAACTGATGGTGGAGACGGTAAAGCCGGTTCGTCCCAGAGTACGATACTGCATGATGCGCTCCTGAGTTCACTGGATGCGGTGCCACCCGCGGCCGCCGGGGCGTTACTGGCCCTGCATCCCGGCGACTTTCCACACGGTTTTGAGCAAAATTTTAAAATCCAGCAGCAGCGAGCGATGCCGGATATAGTACAGATCGTACTGTAATTTGATGCGGGCATCGTCGTCGTTGGCCCCATAATGATAACGCACCTGGGCCCAGCCGGTGAGGCCGGGGCGAATGATGTGGCGGGTGCGGTAAAAGGGGATTTTGGCCTGTAAGCGGGCTACATGCTGCGGGCGTTCCGGGCGCGGGCCCACCAGGCTCATATCGCCCTTCAGCACGTTCCACAACTGCGGCAGTTCGTCCAGCCGGGTACGGCGCAGGAAGCGCCCCACCCGCGTCACGCGGGCATCGTTGTGCTGCGCGAACACTGCGCCGGTTTGCTTTTCCGCATCCGGGATCATGGTGCGTAATTTGAGGATGCGAAAGCTGCGGCCGTTCAGCCCGGTGCGTTCCTGGCTGTAAAAAATGCTCCCCGGCGAATCCAGATAGATGAGCAGCGCCAGCAGCGGCAGCAGCAGCGCCACGGGCAGCAGCCCGGCCGCCGCCAGCAGCATATCCAGCAGCCGCTTGAGGATGGGATAGGGGTTAAGGGACGACGCGCCGCCCAGGGGCAGCACCACCGTCCAGTGATTGCCCACATGCTCCACCGGCACGCGCCCGCTGACGCGCTCATACACCAGCGGCATGGGGGTCATCATCACGCCGCGCTCATAGGCATCCATCACCCCCTGGAACAGATCGCCACTCAGCTCCTGGGTGGGCGGCAAAATGATTTCGGTCACGCTGTCGCGCACGATGCGGCTGAGGATATCCAGCCCGCTGCCCACCACCGGCACGCCCTGCACCGTGTCGCCCACGCGGGCTTCGTCACCGATGAGGCCGACGATGGTATAGGCGGAGGGGGCTTCGCGCCGCAGCACCTCAATGAGGCTGGCCGCGGCGGCATCCGCCCCGATGATGAGGGCGCGGCGCGGGGTGCTGGCCCAGCCGAGCAGCGCCGGGTTCAGCAGCCGCCACAGCACGATGAGCACAAAGGAGGCCAGGCCGTAGTAAACGATGAACAGGCGCGGCAGCGCGTCGCGCTCGGACAGGAAGAAGATGATGAGGTACACCACCAGCATTTGCAGCGTAATCGCCACCAGCCGGTACATGGATTCGGTGCGGCTGGCGGCGACGGTCAGTTCATAAAAATCGCTGGCACTGGCCAGCAAAAACCACAGCCCCGTCAGCATGAAAAACCACACCGTCTGCGGCAGGATAAATTCCAGCGTGAAGGGAATGCGCCCCACCTCCGCCCACACCCGCAGCGCGATGAAGACCGCGATCACAATGGACAGCGCATCGCCGGCCATCAGCAGCAGGCGGCGCTCCGACAGGCGCAGTTGCAGGCGTTTACGCGCCGGGGCGGGCGCAAAAATCATCGTCCGCGACGGGGTGGTTTTCTCCGGGTTCATGGCGGCTGCCTCATCAGCTTGGGGCCGGGATGCTTATGATACCACGGCCCGTTTAAGGATCATCCGGCAGGGCATACAGCGACACCTGGCCGAAGGAAGCGGCAAACCGTAACGTGCCGGTGCAGGCGGCCGGCCCCAGGCGGCGCTCACGCGGGCCCAGCACCACAAACACCACCTGATAGCCGTCCTGGGCCAGCACAGCGCGGCACAGCGGGTCATCGGCCGTGGTGGCCCGGTACCAGCCGCGGACTTCGGCATAGCGGCGGGCGGCGTGCAGGGTTTCTTCGGGGTGGCCGTACACCACCCGCGCCCCCGTCCACACCGGCAGCCAGGCTCCCACTTCATCCGGTTCCGCCAGGATGACATCATCGCGGTTGACCTGGGTGGCCAGCCAGCGGAAGGCGGCCACATAATCCGGCTCCAGGGCGGTGCCGGTGTAATCGGCTTCGTCAACCAGCAGCGGGGTCATGGGCAGGAACAGCACCAGCAAATGGGTGAGGGCCAGCGCCGGCACCCCCACGATATACAGGCGCGTGCGCCAGCGCCGCCCCAGGCGCGGCAGCCACACATCCTCCATCGACCGGGTGGCGAAATAGGCCACCGGCAGCAGCAGCCCGGCCAGGGCCAGCCCGTGCAGCGGCGACAGCGCCCCGGCCAGCATGGTCAGCAGCCACAGCAGCATCAGCCGGTCGCCGTCGGATTCAAAGCGGCGCAGGGCCCGCCACAGGCCCGGCAGCGCCAGCAGCAGCGGCAGCCCCAGGCCGGGGATCAGCGCCGCCAGATCGACCGCGGGCGCGGCCCGCTGCATCACCCAGTCGGCCACGGCCGGGTTAATCCGCAGCGTCACGGCATAATAGGCCAGCACCGGCAGGGCCGGCACCAGCAGCCACACCAGCCAGCGCAGCTCACGGTCGATGCGGCGCGTGTGCCACCACACCACCGCCACACTGGCGAACAGCGCCGCCCCCAGGGGCAGCAGCGCCTCCGGGTACAGCAGCGCCAGCGCCAGGCTCAGCAGCACCGCCGCCAGACCGCTGTTATTCACGCCGGGGTGGTCGGTCATGCCGGGGCGAAACACTTCGATGAGGATGGCGGCCAGCAGCGCCAGGCAGGCAATGGTGAGGGGGTAATGTACATTGACCATGCTGCTGAAGAACGGGTACAGGTGCGGCAGGGTGAGATCCACCGTGCCGGTTGCGCCGGACAGCACACTCAACCAGCCCAGGCCAGAGCCAACTGCCGCCACGACGAAAAAAATGCGCCGCGTGCGTACCTTCAGCCAGATGCAGGCGGCCAGATGATAGAGGGCAATGTACATGATGAAAGCCGCGATGAGCCGCGCCACATGGAACACCACCACCGACGACAGCCCCACCAGCCGCGCCACCTGCCCCAGCAGCGCATACACCGGCTGAATGAGGGCGCTGCGGTGCGGCTCCGGCGTGTGCTGCAAATGCGCCAGCCACAGGCCCTCGCTGCCCTGCTGCACCCGCGCCAGGTAGCCGGTCATCTCCTGAAATTGATGCAGCAGCCCCATAAAGCGCCAGTCGGCGGCCGGGTTGTTCCGCAGCACCAGGATGAGGAAGGGGGCGAAGGCCACCGCCAGCAGCGTCAGGCTGACCAGCGTCACCCAGCGCCACTCTTTACGTACAATATAGCCGGTGCCGGTAGAGGTAGATTGCATAACCTGACCTTTAGCGGGCGGTACGCCGTCAGTTAAAATAGCTGCTTAGCTTATTGTAGCCGGGTTCCAACGCCCGTGCCAGCACAGGGATGCACCAGCTTATGACGACACAGGGCGCAGCACTCTACCAGTTACAAACGATTGACCTGGCGCTGCTGGAACACGGCAAACGGTTGCAGGCAATTGCCGCGCTGCTGGCCGACGATGCCGCCCGGCGGGCTGCGGAGTCCGCGGTGAGCCAGGCCGGTGCCACCCTGCGCCCCCGGCAAACCCACCTGCGCGATCTGGAGCTTCAGGCGCAGTCCAACCGCAGCAAGCGCGAAGCCACCGAAAAACGCCTGTACAGCGGCATGGTGAAAAATCCGAAGGAGCTTCAGGAGATGCAGCAGGAGATCGAAGCGCTGAAGCGCCGCGACCGCGACCTGGAAGATGCCCTGCTGGAGAGCATGGTCAGCGTGGAGGAAGCCCAGGCTGCCCTGCAACAGTCCGAAGCGCACCTGGCGCGGGTGACGGAGCAGCAGGCGCAGACGCAGGCCACGCTGCGGTCGGAACAAACGCTGCTGGAACAAACCATCGCCCGGCTGAAAGCCGAGCGCAGCACGGCCGCCGCCACCATCACCGCCGAGAACCTGGCGCTGTACAATGGCCTGCGGGCGGCCAAACAAAATCGCCCGGTGGCGCGGCTGGAAGGCGATAGCTGTTCGGTGTGCGGCATTGAACAGACGGGCATCGTGGCGCAGGAAATACGCAAAAACCCGGCGCTGCAAAAATGCCGCAACTGCGGGCGGCTGCTGGTGGTCGCGCCCAAATGAGGCGGGCACCGGCGCGGGCCCGGTACACAACACACACGGCAGAGATGAGGACTCATGGGCGGTAAACGACGCTGGATTGTGCTGGTGGGGCTGCTGGTGAGCGGCCTGTTTTTGTTCCTGGCGTTCCGCGGGCTGCACCCGGAACAATTCTTCGCCAGTTTGCAGGATGTGCAGCCGGCGCTGGTGGCGGCCGGGGCCGCGGTGTATTTTGGCGCGGTGCTGCTCATTGCGCTGCGCTGGCAATTTTTGCTGCGGCCGGTGCAGCTCATCGGGCTGCTGCCGCTGGCGCAGATTGTGTGTGTGGGCTACATGGGCAACAACGTTTACCCGCTGCGGGCCGGCGAAGCGCTGCGGGTGGTGCTGCTGCGCCGCAATCATCAGATGCCGGTGGCGCGGGCCACCACCACCGTCATTGTGGAGCGCGTCTTTGATGGCCTGGTGATGCTGGCCTTCATCGCCATCGCCCTCCTCAGCCTGGAGTTGCAGGCCCCGGCGGTGCAGCAGGTGGCCACTTTCGCCGCGCCGCTGTTCCTGGTGGCTATGGCGGTCTTCTTCCTGCTGGCCGCCAGCCCGAATGCGCTGCGGCGGCTGGTGCGGCTGGCCATCCGGGCGCTGCCCACCCGCTTCGCCCTCACCCGCAAACTGCACGACATCGCCGAACACCTGAGCGAAGATATTCTGCACGGGCTGGAAGCGCTGCGCTCGCCGCTGAACCTGGCCGGCGCGGTCATCAGCTCGTTTGTGTCGTGGGGCATCGAAGCGGGGGTGTACTGGATCGTCATGGCGGCCTTCGGGCTGGAACTGCCCTATGCGGCGGCGCTGCTGGTGGTGGGCACGGTGAACCTGGCCGGGCTGCTGCCGGCCGCGCCGGGCAACATCGGCGTGTATGAATTTTTCGCCACCGCCGTCCTCACCGCCATCGGCGTGGCCTATGACCGGGCGCTGGCCTATGCCATCGTCGTGCATATCGTCATCTGGCTGCCGGTGACGCTGGTGGGCTTCGCCGTGCTGGCCCGCATGGGCCTGGGCTGGTCGGCCGTGGCGCAGGCCCAGGAACTGGAAGCGAAGGCGGCCGCCGGCTAACCCTGACCGTGACCCTGACCCTGACCCTAACCATTGCATCCCCCGGCCCCGTGTGATACCATCCTGCACGCCCCTGGCACCTTCGGCATGGAATGGGCCCGGGGCATCATCCAGAGCGCGTGAGAGACCGGCTCGATGAACGCGCGGCAACCCCCGGAGCGCCGGGAAGGTGCCAAATCCGGCAGAGTCATCACTCTGGCAGATGAGCAGGTGAACGCCCCCGCGTCCTCACATCTTCTGCCCGGACAGGGTTAACCAGCCGCCCCGTCCTCCTTCGATTCGGTTTACCCAGGCAGAGAGGAGAATTCTGTGCCCACCACTTTTATGACCGCGCCCCGCTATTTCTTCACCTCGGAATCCGTTTCCGAAGGCCACCCGGACAAAATGTGCGACCAGATCAGCGATGCGGTGCTGGATGCCATCCTGGCCGTAGACCCGAAAGCGCGGGTCGCCTGCGAGGTTTCCACCACCACCGGGCTGGTCGTCGTCATCGGCGAAATTACCACCCGTACCTATGTCGATATTGAAAAGCTGGTGCGCGATACCGTGCGCGACATCGGCTATACCCGCGCCAAATTCGGCTTCGATGCCGAAACCTGCGGCGTGATCGTCTCCATCAAGGAGCAATCGCCGGATATTGCCCAGGGGGTTGACCAGGCGCTGGAAGCCCGCGAACTGAGCAGCGACGAAATTGATGGCATCGGCGCGGGCGACCAGGGGATGATGATCGGCTTTGCCTGCAACGAAACGCCGGAATACATGCCCCTCACCATCTCGCTGGCGCATCAACTGGTGCGCCGCCTGGCGGAACTGCGTAAAACCGGCACCCTGGACTGGCTGCGGCCGGATGCCAAAAGCCAGGTGACGGTGGAATATGCCCACGGTAAACCCGTGCGGGTGGATACGGTGGTCATCTCCACGCAGCACGCGCCGGAAGTGAGCCAGCAGGAAATCCGCGAGACGGTGATTGACAAAGTGATTAAGGCGGTGATCCCGGCGCAGTGGCTGGACGACAAAACGCGCATCTTCGTCAACCCCACCGGGCGTTTCGTCACCGGCGGCCCGCTGGGCGATGCCGGGCTGACGGGGCGCAAGATCATCGTGGATACCTACGGCGGCGTGGCGCGGCACGGCGGCGGCGCGTTCAGCGGCAAAGACCCGACGAAGGTGGATCGCAGCGCGGCGTATATGGCCCGCTATGTGGCCAAGAACATCGTTGCGGCGGGCATCGCGGAGCGTTTTGAGCTTCAGGTGTCCTATGCCATCGGCGTGGCCCACCCCACCTCGCTGTCGGTGGAGACATTTGGCACCGGCAAAATCAGCGATGAGGCCATCGAAGCGCTGATCCGCAAACATTTTGACATGCGCCCGGCGGCCATCATCCAGAATTTGCACCTGCGCCGGCCCATTTACCGCCAGGTGGCGGCTTATGGTCACTTCGGGCGGGATGACCTGGATGTGCCGTGGGAACGCACCGACAAAGCGGCGGCGCTGCGCCAGGAAGCCGGGCTGTAAGCGTCCGGGCGGGGCCCCGCACCGGGGCCCCATCCAGCATTCTCAGCGGAATTTGGCCAGCACGCCGGCCAGCGCTTCCCGCGAGGGGCGAATTTTTTCATCCGGCAGCGTGGCCAGCGCCTGCGGCACCAGGTTTTCACTCTCTGCCAGGGTCACGCGCGGCTCTTCATAGTAAATCAGCCCGGTCATGAACAGATTGTCGCGCTGCGCCTGCTCCAGGATGGTGATGGCCTCGTGGCGGCTGCGCGGGTCATGATCTTTGCTGATCTTCTTGAGCAGGATCGTCGTGCCGTCGTGCATATCCACTTCGATCACGCCGTCGTCGTCGTCTTCCTCCAGCACAATTTCCGCCTTGCCTTCCACGTAATCCGGCGCGAGCAGTTGAATATCGTGCAGGCTCATCTCGTTTTTCTGGCCGTAGGGGTAGCTCTTGGTGGACTGCTCATCGTTGTTGAAGGTGACGCACGGGCTGATGATATCCAGCACGGCGATCCCCTTATGGCGGATGGCCGCCGAGAGCAGCGTTTGCACCTGTCTGGCATTGCCGCTAAAGCTGCGGGCGACGAAGGTCGCGCCGGCGATGATGGCTTCCAGCGCCAGGTCGATGGGCGGGAAGTGATTTTTGCCGTAGTATTTGAGGTACTGGCCTTCATCGGCGGTGGCGGAAAACTGCCCTTTGGTGAGGCCGTACACGCCATTGTTTTCGATGACGTACACGAAAGGCACGTTACGGCGGATGACGTGCTTAAACTGCCCCATGCCGATGCTGCCGGTATCGCCATCGCCGCTGACGGCCACCGCCATCAGTTCGCGGTTGGCCATGAGCGCCCCGGTGGCCACGGACGGCATCCGCCCGTGCAGCGCGTTAAAGCCGTGCGAGCGCCCCAGGAAATAGGCCGGGGTTTTGCTGGAGCAGCCAATGCCGCTGAACTTGAGCAGGCGATGCTGTTCCAGCCCCTGCTCAAAGGCCATGCTGATGATCTGGTTCGAGATGGAGTCGTGGCCGCAGCCGGGGCACAGCGTGCTTTTGCGCCCCTTGTAGTCTTCGCGGCTTAACCCCAGAGGATTGGTATTCTTGGCCCGTGTCGTCATGGCGTTAGCGTCCCTCGGCGGCTCTAATGTGTTCAACAATCCAGTCGGCGGTCATGGGCAGGCCATCGCCCAGGCTCAGCGGGTGCAGGTGCGTCAGGTCTTCGGGGTGGTACACGCGCAGCACCTGGTTCAACTGGCCATC
>JALOOI010000108.1 GCA_025454495.1 Anaerolineae bacterium | reverse complement strand
ACCGGGCGCGTGCGTTACAGCTTCCTGGGCATTGGCACCGGGTCGATCACGCTGGATTTGATCGAATTTTACAACCTGCCGGATAACGTGCGCGGGATCGTGGTGGAAAATGTGAGTCCGGGGCTGCCGGCGGCCAACGGCGGGCTGCAAAACAGCACCCGCAGCAGCGTGGACATCATCACCGCCATTGATGGCCGCCCCATGCGCGACTTTGATGAGATGATCGGCTACCTGGCGATTAACACCGTGCCGGGCCAGACGGTGACGCTGACGGTGTATCGCGCCGGGCAGGTGCTGAACCTGCCGGTGACGCTGATGGAACGCCCGGCCCGCTGAGTCCGGTGGCTGATGCAGCCGCGGTTGCGGTTGCGGCCACGGCCGGGCTGACCGAACAGGAGGCATATGGGACAGGTGCTTTTGCTGGACGCGGCGCAGGCGCTGCGGGCCGCGCTGCGGGCGGGCGGGCAAACGCTGGTCGTCACCAATGGCCATTTTGACCTGATGCACGTGGGGCACCTGGATTACCTGGAACGCGCCCGCGCCCTGGGGGCGGCGCTCATCGTGGGGGTGAATGGCGATGCCAGCACGGCCCGGCTGAAAGGCCCGGGCCGCCCCCTCATCCCCGCGGCGGAACGGGCCCGCCTGCTGGCCGCCCTGGGCATCGTCACGGCGGCGGTGATCTTTGAGGACGATACCGCCACCGCGCTGATCGCGGCGCTGGAGCCGGATATTTACGTCAAAGGTGGCGATTATGCCCACAAACCGCTGCCGGAACGCGCAGCGGTGGAGGCCGGCGGCGGGCGCGTCGTCCTCATGCCGCTGGTGCCAGAACGCAGCACCAGCGCCCTCATCCAGCGCATTCGGGCGCTGCCGGGCTGATGGGGTCCGGCCGCCGCCGCACCCCCGCGCTGTCACCGTGACTCTTTCGCCTTTCTCCGCGGCCCCGGCGCGGTATAATCAGCCTGTTTGGGATGATTTGACCGGACAGGAGTAACCCACTTTGACCACACCCACACCCAACGTACAGCAGCAGGCCATCAACACCATTCGCACGCTGTCCATGGATGCCGTGCAGCAGGCCAACAGCGGCCACCCCGGCCTGCCCATGGGCGCAGCCCCGATGGCCTATGTGCTGTGGACGCGCCACCTGCGCCACCACCCCGCCAGCCCTGGCTGGTTCAACCGTGATCGCTTCATCCTCAGCGCCGGGCACGGCAGTATGCTGCTGTATGCCCTGCTGCACCTCACCGGCTACGATTTGCCGCTGGTGGAATTGCAAAATTTTCGCCAGTGGGGCAGCAAAACCCCCGGCCACCCGGAATATCGCCACACGCCCGGCGTAGAAACCACCACCGGCCCCCTGGGCCAGGGCGGCGCGACGGCCGTGGGCATGGCGCTGGCGGAGGCCTATCTGGCGCAGCTTTTCAACCGCCCCGGCCATACCGTGGTGGATCATTACACCTATGCCCTGGTGAGCGATGGCGACCTGATGGAAGGGGTCTTCATGGAAGCCTGTGCCCTGGCCGGGCACTGGGGGCTGGGCAAGCTCATCTTCCTGTACGATGACAACCAGATTACGCTGGATGGTGCCGCCAGCATGACCCTGAGCGAAGATATTGCGGCCCGCTTCCGCGCCCAGGGCTGGCACACGCTCAGCGTGGCCGATGGCAACGATCTGGAAGCCATCGACCAGGCGCTGCACGCGGCCCGGGCCGTCACCAATCAACCATCGTTGATTGCCGTGCGTACCGTGATCGGCTATGGCAGCCCGAACAAAGCCGGCACCAGCAAAGCCCACGGCTCGCCCCTGGGCGCAGACGAAATCCGCCTCACCAAGCAGGCCTACGGCTGGGACCCGGACGCAAAATTTGCCATCCCGGCCGACGCGCTGGCCCACCTGCGCGAAGCGCTCAGCCGCGGCCAGGCCCAGGAAGCGGACTGGAACGCCCGCGTGGCCGCCTGGAAAACCGCTCACCCTGAGCTGGCCGCCACCTGGGACGCCGCCCTGAGCGGCACGCTGCCCGCCGGCTGGGATGCTGACCTGCGGGCGCTGACGTGGGACAAACCCACCGCCACCCGCGTCGCCGGCGGGGATGCCCTGAACGCCATCGCCGGCCACCTGCCCACCATGATCGGCGGCGATGCCGACCTGGCCGGCAGCACGCGCACGCTCATCAAGGGGGCGGGCAATACCGGCCAGGGCCAGCCGGCCGCCCGCAACCTGCGTTTTGGCGTGCGCGAGCATGGCATGGGGGCCATCGTCAACGGGCTGACGCTGCACGGCGGGCTGGTCAAACCCTACAGCGCCACCTTCCTCCAATTTGCCGATTATATGCGCCCGGCCATCCGCCTGGGGGCGCTGATGGATATCCCGGCGCTGTATATCTTCACCCACGACAGCATCGGCCTGGGCGAAGACGGCCCCACCCACCAGCCGGTGGAGCAGCTTACCGCGCTGCGGGCCATCCCCAATCTGTATGTTTTCCGCCCGGCGGATGCCACCGAAACGGCCGCCTGCTGGCACACCATCATGACGCTGCCACACCCGGCCGTGCTGGCCCTGTCGCGGCAGGATTTGCCCGTCCTGGGCGGCGACAACCCCGAAGGCATTTACGAAGGCGTGGCGCGGGGCGGCTATATCCTGGCAGAATCGAAGAAGATTAAAAAAGGCCGCCCCGACCTGATCCTCATCGCCACCGGCAGCGAAGTCAGCCTGGCGCTGGCCGCCTTCGATGCGCTGGATGAAGAAGGCGTAAAGGTGCGGCTGGTGTCGATGCCGTGCCAGGAATTGTTCGACGCGCAGCCCGAAGGCTACCAGGAAGCCGTGCTGCCGCCGGAAGTGTACAAACGCATCAGTATCGAAGCCGGGGCCACGCTCGGCTGGTACAAATACGTCGGCGGGATGGGCATCGCCATCGGGGTGGATACGTTTGGCGCATCGGCCCCCTATGAACGCCTTTATCAGGAATACGGGCTGACGGCCGCGGCCATCGTGGAAGCGGCCGGGGAACTGCTGGACGACGAGTAACGGCGGCCCGCAGCCACCGCCGGCGCACTGGAGGGATTAATGCAGCTTCCTGCCCATCACTATCTGGATGAGCGCCAGATTGCCTATGAACGCCGGTCTTTTCCGCCGACGACGGACAAGGGGGCGGCCAACGTCGCCGCCGCCCTGGGCTACCGCGAGCGCCAGATGATTAAAACGCTGATCTTTGAAGTGGTGGACACCGGCGAACACCTGCTGGTCATGGTCGGTGCCGACCAGAACATCAAATCCGGCCTGCTCAAAAAAGCGGCCGGTTCGCGCAATATTCGCCTGGCCGCGCCGGAGGCGGTGTATGCCCTCACCGGCTACCGCATCGGCTCCATTCCGCCGTTTGGCTGGCAGCCGCCCGGTTTCCGCACGCTGCTGGAAGCCACGCTGCTCAGCGAAGCTATCCTGGGGGTGGGGGCGGGCCAGTGGGGCGAAGAAATCCTCATCACGCCGGCGAACCTGCTGCACGCCAGCCAGGCGGTGGCCGCGCCCCTGTGCGAGGCCACCCCGTGAGCGCGGCGCTGACCCCGCTGGCACAGTGCCGCGTGCTGGTCACGCCCACCAGCTACGGCCGCCACGATGCCCGCCTGCTGAGCGACCTGCGCGACCAGGTGGGCGAGGTGATCCTGAACCCGCACCCGCGCCCGCTGACTTCGGCCGAAGTGCGCGACCTGCTGCCGGGGGTGGATGGCATGATCGCCGGGCTGGATGCGCTGGATGCGGCGGCGCTGGCCGGCGCGGATCGGCTGCGGGTGATCGCCCGTTACGGCGTGGGCGTGGAGCGTGTCGATCTGGCGGCGGCCCGCGCCAGGGGGATCATCGTGTGCAACACGCCGGGGGCCAATGCCGCCGCCGTGGCCGAATTGACCCTGGGCTGCCTCATCGCGCTGGCCCGTGGCCTCGTCCGCAGCCATAACGCCCTGCGCGGCGGCGACTGGCTGCGCCTCAGCGGGCAGTCCCTGACGGGGAAAACGCTCGGTCTGGTGGGTTTTGGGGCCATCGCGCGCCAGGTGGCCCCGCTGGCGCAGGCCTTCGGCTGCCGCGTCATCGCCAGCGATCCCTTCGTGCCGCCGGAGGCCATGCAGGCCCTGGGCGTAACGGCCGTGCCGCTGGCCGCGCTGCTGCCACAGTCCGATTTTGTGTCGCTGCATTCGCCGGTGACGGCCGCCACCCGGCACCTGGTCAATGCCGATTTTCTGGCGCAGATGAAGCCGGGGGCCCTGCTGGTGAACACCGCCCGCGGCGAATTGATCGACGAGGGGGCGCTGCTGGCCGCGCTGGACAGCGGGCAGGTGGCCGGGGCGGCGCTGGATGCCTTCACCCAGGAGCCGCCGCCCGCCGGCGACCCGCTGCTGGCGCATCCGGCGGTGATCGTCACGCCGCACATTGGCGGCAACAGCGACAGCGCCGCCACCGCGATGGGCTGGCTGGCGCTGCACGACTGCCTGGCGGTGCTGCGCGGCGCTGCCCCCCGCCACCCGGTGACGTAACGCGCCCTCAGCGCAGCAAATACCCCGCCACCAGCGGGAACGTGACATACGTCTCCAGCACCGCCGCCAGGATGAGGCCCGGCACCACCAGCCCCACCCACAGCTTCAGCGTGTCGCCCAGGGCCATCGTCCAGGCTGCGCCGGGGGTGCTGCCGGCCGGCGGCCGCGTGATGACCGACCCCAGGCGAAACGCCGCGGCCGTCGCCAGCACAATCACCGGGATTTCCACCACGCCATGCGGCACCAGCGCGATGAGGAACAGCAGCAGATCCTGCCCGCTGAGCAGCATTTGCGCCAGAATATACCCCAGGACGACATACACCAGCGGCGTTAAAATGAGCGCCAGCACGCCGAAGCTGAAGAAGGCCAGCAGGGTGGCCGCCAGCAAAATGCGCCCGTTCTGCCACACAATGGCCAGCACCGCCTGCTCCTGAAACGCCGGTGTCAGCACCCCTTCCAGCAGGTCGGTGGCGGGCGTGGCCAGCCCACTCGCCGGCAGCGGCAGCCGCCATTCCGGCAGCAGCCCCACGCCAAAGCCGGCCGCAAAAGCCACCAGGAACACCCCCAGCGTAATCGCCGCCGGGGTTTTTAGCCGGCGCAGGCTGTACGGAATAGCACGGGTGTACCAGTCCACCAGGCCGCGGGCCGGCTTATCCCCCGCCGCGCGAAAATGCCGGGCAATATTCCGCAGAATGCTGCCAATATTCATCTGGTCGATGGTGCGGCCCAGCAGTTCCTCGCGGTTAAACAGGCTGTTGCCGATCCGCAGCAGCAGCAGCACCACCACCAGCATCCCCACGATGATGGCCCACAGCGCCCCGATCCCGGCCGGCGACTCGGCATCCGGGGCCAGGAACATGATGATGCTTTCGCCGTTGATGAGCAGCGTCATGGGGATGATGATGAAGCTGGCCAGCAAATTGGCCGCCCGCGTGCTGGTGGTCTGGCTGGAGACCACCACCGCGCCCGTCACCATCACCAGCGCCTGCACGATGGTGAGCAGGAAAATTTGCACAATGAGCATGGCCGGCGGCCGCCACGCCAGTTCGCCGGCCAGCAGCGTGGTCAGGTAGACCACCATGCCGCCAAAACTGGCGATCAGCGGCGGGATCATGGCGGCCAGCGTCTTGCCGATGTAGAGTTCGGTATTGGTCAGCGGCGTACTCAGCAGCGGCTCCAGGCTGCGGCGCTCTTTTTCCCCCACAAACGTCTCCAGGGCGATCACCAGTGAGATGGAAATGGGGAAGAAGCCGACGATCATCAGCAGGAAGGGGATGGTACGCTCACCGATGAGTTCTGCGCCGTAGCTGCGTAAAAAGTCCGAAAATTCGGCGGCGACGGCCTGCGCCAGGAAGGGAAAGAAAAAGGTGAGGATGATGATGGGCGCGATGATGCGCCAGTCACGGAAGCTGTCGCGCACTTCGCGCCGGGTGATGATGAGCGCATTGCGCAGCGTGTGGCGCAGGGGGCGGGCCGGGGCCGCGCGGCCCGGCCGCACGGCCGGATTGTCGCTGCTGAGCGTGGTGGGCGGCATGGTGGCGGTCATTGGCGAGTCTCCTGCTGCGCTTCATCTTCGCGCACAACCTGTAGATAGATGTCTTCCAGCGTCTTCGTCACCTGGGCCAGCGTGACGACTTCCACCCCCAGGCCCAGCAGCCGCCGCAGCAGCGCCGGGTTGGTGGTGTACGGATCGGGCGTGGTGTATTGCAGCCAGTTGAGGCCGTGCGCTTCCACCGTAATCATATCGGCCAGGGTGGTTTCCAGCCCGTGCAGGTCGCCGCGCACGCGCAGTTCCAGCGTGGGCTGGCCCACGAACTGCCGCGCCAGTTCATCCATCGTCCCCTGGGCGATGATGCGCCCGTGCCGGATGATGGCGATATAATCCGCCAGGAGCTGCGCTTCCGTCAGGTTATGGGTGGTGATGAGGAAGGTGCGTTCTTCGCGGCGCATCTCCAGGATGGCATCGCGCACCTGGCGGGCACTCAGCGGGTCCATGGCCGAAGTCGGCTCATCCAGCAGCAGCACCGGCGGGTTGTGCAGCATGGCCCGCACCAGCGCCAGTTTTTGCTTCATGCCCTTGCTATAATCACCCAGGCGTTTGTTCAGCGCATCCTCAAGGCCGAAGCGCTCCATCAGCAGGCGGGCCCGCTGGCGGCGCACCGGCCCCGGCAGATGGTACACCTCGCCGAAAAAATCCAGGTATTCCAGCGCCTTCATACGTTCATACAGCCCGTGCTGCTCCGTCAGCACGCCCACATGGGCCCGCACCTGTTCCGGCTGCTGCACCACATCAAAGCCGGCCACGGTCGCCGTGCCGGAGGTGGGGGCCAGGATAGAAGTCATCATGCGGACGGTGGTGGTCTTGCCTGCGCCGTTGGGGCCCAGCATGGCCAGCACCTGGCCGGCCGCCACCTTCAGCGTAACCTCCTGTACCGCCCGAAAGCCATCAAACTCTTTGCACAGTGCATGTGTTTCCAGCATAGGGCATCCTGTGTCTGTCTATCGGCATATAACAGTATATATCGAAATTCGATGCATTGTCAATAGAGGTAATATCGGCAGCAATATTACGCCCCTGGGCCGATAACGATGAGTATTGCATTTCTATAAGGTTCATTAAAACGTTTAAGCTGCGCCAATCCATCAATAAAGCCTTGAGGTGAAAGATTCGTTAAGGTAAATCTGTAGTAAACTCACAGCACTGTTTCGATTTAATTCGGCTATAATGAAGATGCAGGTTAATGAAATGTGCTGTCCGGTGATTGTAGCATTCACATCCTTACCCGGAATGCATTGTCATCGTCCACTCACCTATCAGGATTTTCTATGTACCGCATTCTGCATATCGAAGACAACATCTATAACAGCCGGCTGGTCAAGAAGATGGTCAAGCCGATGGGCTACGACATCATCGATGCTCTGGATGCTGCTTCCGGTTTGCGGGCCGCCCGCTACGAAAAGCCGGATATCATCCTGATGGATGTCAGCCTGCCGGATATGAATGGCTATGATGCCACCCGCGAGCTAAAAGCCACGCCGGAGCTGGCGCATATTCCCATCATCATCCTCACGGCGGATACCACCGACCGGGTGAAGAATGCCTGCCTGGCCGCCGGCTGCGATGCCTACCTGAACAAGCCCGTCAGCCGCACCCATTTGCTCCGTACCATTCAGCAGGTGTGCCACTCCGAGTCGGCCGCCTCGTAAGCGCAGCGATGACGTTTGTCATCTTGCAAATCATCCGGGTGTGTTATACGCTGTAACCTCATCCACGCACACACCCGGAGCAGTCGCCATGCAGCGGATCCTCGTCGTTGAAGATAACCCCTGGAATGCCCGCCTGATCCTGGATATTCTGGAATCGCTGCAACGTTTTACCCTGCTGGAAGCGGAAAATGGCAACGATGCCATGACCATGATCCGCCAGCACCTGCCGCACCTGGTGCTGCTGGATGTGATGCTGCCCGATAAGCACGGCGTGGAAGTGATCCGCGAAGTGCGGGCCGACCCCGCCCTGCAACACATCCCCATTGTGGCGCTCACCGCCAGCGCCAGCAGCCTGCTGGAACGCGACTGCCGCGCCGCCGGCTGCGATGTCTTCCTCACCAAGCCCTTCACCCGCCGTATTATCGTGGATGTGATTGATAAGCTGCTGCCGCAGGCCTGACCCGGCCTGTGCGCGTTTTTTTGAATAGTCCCCGCGCCCCGGGCTGTGTATAATGACACCGGCACGCAATAAAAAAAGCCAGTCAGTCGCTGGCTTAATCTATGCCGAAGGTGGGAGTCGAACCCACACGCCTTTGGGGCAATCGATTTTGAGTCGATCGTGGCTGCCATTTCACCACTTCGGCGCAGGTGATACACTGTGTTTTGTAGCCGTCAGGCCAAACCTGACTGCGGCCAACTATAAAAGTATCCGGCGAAAATGTCAATGATCGACAGCGGGCAGGACGAACAGACCCTCATCCAGCAGGCGCAGCGCGGCAGCCTGGAAGCGTTTAACGCCCTCATCCTGCGTTACCAGGACAGCTTATACAGCACGGCCTACCGCATCCTGGGCGACCCCGACAGCGCCGCCGATGCCACCCAGGACGCGCTCATCAGCGCCTATCGCCGGCTGAGCACTTTTCAGGGCGGGCATTTTAAAGCCTGGCTGGCCCGCATCGTGACCAATGTGTGTTACGACGAACTGCGCCGCCAGAAGCGCCAGCGGGCAGATTATCTGGACGATTTACCCGGCGGCGACAGCGACGACGGCGCACCGCTGCCGGCCAGCACCCCCACCCCGGAACAACTCGCCGGGCAAAATGAGCTGCACCGCGCCATCCAGTCCTGCATCAACAGCCTGGGCAGCGACCAGCGGCTGGTGCTGGTGCTGAGCGATATTCAGGGCTTCAGCTATCAGGAAATTGCGGACCAGGTGAACAGCAACCTGGGCACCATTAAGTCGCGCCTCAGCCGGGCCCGGCTGGCCGTGCGCCGCTGTTTGCAGGGCTATGCGGAACTTTTGCCCGCGGAATTTCGTTTATTCGATGATAGTAACAATCAGTAAGTCCGGCCGCGACGATTATTCCGGCCGGCGGAGGCTGCCCGCGCCGGGCTGTACCCCGCGCGCCGGCGCAAAGGCTGAGGCGACAGCAGATGGCACACCTGAACCCTATTGAGATACCACCATGCCCGCACAACTGAGCGATACCGATTTTGAACTGCTGTCGGCCTACGTGGCTGGCGCAGGAACTGCGGGCGCTGCGGGCCCTGGTAGACACGTTGCGCCACCTGCCGGACGTAAAAGCGCCGCGCAATTTTACCCTTACGCCGGCGATGGTGCCGCCGCCGATCCAGGTGGTGCCACCGCCCCGGGCCGCCCCGCCGAAGGTGCTGCCCGCGGCTGCGGCGGCCCCGGCCCGCCCGCGGCCGCGGGCGCTGTGGCTGCCGGCCATCGGCACGGCGGCGGCGGTGTTTGTGGCGCTGTTTGGCTTTTTTGCGCTGCTCTCACAGCTTACCCCGGCCCCCGTTCCGACCGGCGACGGGGTGGCGGTGGCGGCCACGGCCACGCCGACGGCGCAGCCCTTCAGCAACATGGTGATGGGCAATACCGCCGCCGGCCCGCAGTCCGTGCCCGCCACCACGGATACGGCTCTGGCCACCGCCACGGCCGTGCCCACGCTGGCACTGGAATTGGCCCCGGCGCAGGATTTACCCCCGGCCGGCAGCCTGGAAACCGCCCCCATCACCGGGACGGGCAGCGACGGCACTGGCGGCATGGGTGATGCGGATGGCGCTGGCACGTTCTCCGGTGAGGAAGGCCGCGGCGGTGATCCATCCATTGATGCGGCCATGGGTGCCGTCCTGCCCATCATCAACCCGGATGTGAACCAGCCCGGTTTCTCGCTGGCGACGATGATGCCCGCGGCCACCCTGGCGGCGGCCGTCAACAGCGGCGACATCATCGGCGGGACGGTGGCGGTGGCCCAGGCGGCCACGGCCGCACCGGCCGCCCTCACGACGACGGCCAAAGCCCCGGCCGTGCCCGACCAACTGATTACGCTGCTGCTGCGGCTGCTGGTGGAAGCCGGGCGCGTGCTGCCCCTCCAGGCGGCCCCATGAGCCGCAGCGCCCGTTTTTGTACCCTGTGCGGGGCCCCGCTGGCGCTGCAATCCGTCCATGGCACCGTGCGCCCGGTCTGCACCGCCTGCGGCACTGTGGTCTATTTCGATCCTAAAGTGGCGGTGGTGGTCTTCATCCTGCATGAGGAGCAACTGCTGCTGGTGCAGCGGGCCATGGACCCCGGCCGCGGCCAGTGGGCGCTGCCGGCCGGCTTCGTGGAATATGATGAGCCGCCGGCAGAGGCGGCCATCCGCGAAGTGCGCGAAGAAACTGGCTATGACGTGGTTATCACCGGGCTGCTGGAGGTGTTCCCGCGCAAAGATGACGGCCTGGCCAACATCGTCATTGCGTATGCGGCCCGCCTCACCGGCGGCACCCTGCTGGCCGCCGATGATGCGGCGGCCGCCGCCTGGTTCACGCGGGACGCGCTGCCACCGCTGGCGTTTTACCCCTCGCGGACGCTGGCCGCCCGCTGGCAGCGCGGCGAACTGCGCCCGTAAACAGCCGCGGGGCCCGGGCATTCCGGGCCCCGCTTTTTTTGCCACTGAGGGGCAGCTTCAGGCGGCGGGTGTGGCCGGCGCGGGCCGCCGCTGACGATCCACCAGCAGCACCAGCAGCCCGGCGGCCAGCCGCAGCGCGGCCCCCACCAGCAGCAGCGCCACCGGCGCATGGCCGGCTTCGGCCAGCGTGCTGCCCACCAGCGGCCCCACGAACATGGCGAAGAAGATCATCTGGTGCCACAGCGTCGTCGCCTGGTAATCGCTCGCGTCGATATAATCGGTAAAGTAACCCAGCACCCCGATCACCGTCACCGTCCAGGCGGCCCCCGCCAGCGCCGCGCCGATCAACGTCACCCACAGGGCCGGGGCCAGCGCGTTAATCACCAGCGCCAGCGCCGTCACCACCATCGACCAGCAGGTGATGGCGCGGTTGCCGTAGCGCTGCGCCCACTGGTTCACCCACAGCGTCACCAGCGCCCCGCCCAGGACTTCGGCCGTGCCAAACAGGGCGATGAACCCTTCCGTCGCCCCCAGGTCATTTTTCAGGTGCAGCGGCTGCGGCGCGGCGATGAAGGTATAGGCCATGTGGGTGAGGAACGTGACCACCGCCACCAGCACAAAGGCCGGGTTTTTGAACAGCGCCCACCAGGGCTGGCCGGTTTTCGTCACCGGGCGGGCGGCCGGCGCACCGGGCAGCGCCTGCACGCGGGTTAAATGCCACATGCTCAGCATGGCGAACAGAAAGCAGATGACGAACATCACCTGATAATTTTGGGGGAAGGGCAGCGCCTCCAGCAGCACGCCAAAGCCCAGGGCCCCGGCCGTGATGGCGATGTTCATGGCCAGCATTCGCCGCGTGAACAGCGCCGCCAGCCGGTCAGCGGGGATCGTTTCGCGCATCATCACCATGAACAGCGTGCTGGCGATGCCCTGGGGCACGGCCGGCAGCGTCACCGCCAGCACGATCCACCACGGCCGCCACGCTTCCGGGAACATCGGCGCGAAGGCCGGCAGCAAAAAGATGAGCCGCTGGCCAATGCCGGGCAGCAGGATGGAAGCGATGGTGCTGCTGTAGCGCGTGCGCCACCACAGGCTGAAGGTGGTGAACACCATCAGCATCAGCGAGGGCAGCGAGGCCAGCCAGCCCAGTTCCATGGGCGTTGCGCCCATTTCGATGGCGTAAAATTGGATGAAGCGCGTCGTCGCCGCCAGGGCGATGCCGTACCACACAATGTCCATCACGAAATGATGGTAATTCGCCGCCGCCGGATCCCCGGCCAGCCGGCCCCGCTGTGCTACCGCAGCCATAATATCCTGCATTCTACATGGTCAATAAAACGACTCGCAAGAAAAGAGGATGTTTTTTCTGGTGCTGGCACTCTTTGTAACCGGCCGCCGGCACACACAAAACAACCCCCGGCCAGGAAAGCCTCTCAAGCCTGGCAGGCGATGGTGCAGCAGCGCTGTAAAAGCGAACGTGAGGTTCTTAAACAGTATAACACCGGTGGCCACAAAGTGGCACGTACCACTTTGTTAATAAAGTGCAAAATAGGCCGGCGCAGGGCAAACGTGGGGCAGGCGGCGAAAACGAACACGGGCGGTGAGGTTCCGCCCGTGCCCGTGGTGCTATCTGGCGTGGTGTTTAGCCGCCGTCCGACCCGCCGAAGTTAGAATCGGTGGGGGTGGCACTGGGCAGCGGCGTATTGCTGGCGGCCGGCGTGGGCGACGGCGTAAAGGTCATGGTGGGCGGCTGGCGCGTCCAGGTGGCGGTGGCCGGCCCACGGGTGGGCGTGTTGGACGGGGTCAGCGTGGGCCCGGGCGTGTTGGTGGGCGGCGGCAGCGGCGTGGGCGGCGGCGTGGGCACGGCATCAAAGCCGATGTCGCCGGATGACCCTGGCGTGCCACCAGGGCCACCACCACCCGGACCCTGCCCCGGCCGCGGCGTGGTGCCGGTGGCCGGCGTACAGGCGATGCGCAGCACGCTGCCATTGAACACCGATTGATGCAGCCCCAGGGCCTGGAGCGTGACGGCATAGCCGGTGAAGTTCAAATGCACATCGGTGATGGAATTGGGCGGGAAGATATAATCCGCAATCCACCGGGCCGATGGGCTGGGCGCGTGCGACAGCGTGGGCGAGGTGGTCGCGCCCTGGGTATTTTCCCACACCAGCGTCCCGGCTCCGTTGGGGTTGTTGGGGCTGGGGATGTCGTTGGCATCGCGCCCGCCCACCACCACGCTGGACAAACGTAACCCCGGTACGTTGCTGGGCCAGAACAGCGTGAAGCCGATGAGGTAGCCGGGTGTGCTGGAATTGTTGGTCACGCGCAGGCGCACATCCGCGTTGCGGTCAAAGCTGACGAACTGCACGCGCATCCGGTTATCGGCACAATCCGGCGTGTGCGTGGGCGACGGGGTAAAGTTGGGCGGCGGCGGCGTGGGCAGCGGCGGGGCAGGCGGTGTCACCAGCGCCACTTCGCAAATTTCTGGCTGCACGGCCGGGTAATCCGGGTTCTGGAAGTAGAATTTGGTGCCGAAGAAATCGTACCCGAAGGTGATTTCGGCCAGGCGGCGATTGCCAAAGTCCAGGAAGGTGATTTCCCAGAAGGCTTCGCCCTCGGCATCCACCGTGCGGTAGGCACCGGGGTAGAAGATACCATAGCGGCTGTCGATGGTATCCAGCGGCGAGATGAGCGCCGCCTGCGCCGGGGCCTGGGGCGCGGGGTTGGGCGGGTTGCCTTCCCAGTGGATATCGCTGTCCAGGGTGGAATAGGCGGCATAGGGCGTTTGCGATACCGCCTGCCCGGCGATGACCAGCTTGCTGGTGGGCCACACCAGCAGCGCCCGGTTGAAGGTGGTGGGCTTGCTGTTGCCGTTGCTAAACCGCACGATCAGCGAGCGCCCGTTGCGGCCATACGCCAGGTCGGTGGCGCGGATGAGGCTGCAATCAAACGGAGCCATGGTGGGTGTCGTCGTGATCGACGGCGTGACGGACGGCGTAAAGGTAGCCGTATTGGGCGGCGTGATGGACGGCGTGAGCGTGGGCGGCGGCGGCGTTTCCGTGGGCAGGCTGGGGCTGCCGGCGCTGGCCGGGCCCACCACGCGCTCGGCGTTGGTCACTTTGAAGGATTCATTCACCGCCGAGCGCCGCGCCTGGATGGGCACATAACGCGCCAGCCCCAGGGGGGTAATCAGCGGGTGATTGTAGGTGACGACCCCAGGTTATCGATCATTTCATCCTGATAATCGGCCGCGGGCTGTTCGCGCAGCAGGCAGGCCCCGCCGGGGTACTGCGGGTCGTCCAGGCGCGTTTCAAAGCGCGTGCCATCGGTGAAAGCGGGGTCGCTGCGCGTTTCGGTGGTGTAGCGTTTGCCGCGGCTGCTGCACACCAGCACGTTAAACCACCCACGGGTTTCCTGCGCCGGCGACGGGTTCGACCACAC
The DNA here is from genome assembly GCA_025454495.1 of Anaerolineae bacterium. Lineage (GTDB taxonomy): Bacteria > Chloroflexota > Anaerolineae > Aggregatilineales > Phototrophicaceae > JALHOR01. Next base: position 13,508 of record JALOOI010000108.1, on the reverse strand, counting down.
ATCCCGTACAAAGCGATTGAGGTCTTCCAGCGTGCCGCTGCCGGTGAGCGACGTATCCAGCGAGAGGCCGGACGCGCCGCGCCGGGCTTCATCGTAGATGGACAGCAGCCGCATGATGTCGCGCCGATCCTGGAGCGAGTCGTCATCCGGGAAGCAATCCGGGATGCCCAGGCCGTACCAGGTGGAATAGAACGATTCATCCGGGTTGGGCACCACCACGCGCACGCTGGTGATGCCAGCGCCGGCGAGCGCAGTAACCACTTCCTGGGTGAAGGGCTGGAAGCGCTCCAGGATCACCTGGCCGCTGCTGTTAAACTGTTGATCGTAGCTGCGGAAGGCCTGGCCGGTGAACAGATCATCGGTGGTGGCATCCGGGATGTTGCTGCCGTTGATGCTGAGCAGGCCCGGGCCCACCGGCTGCGAGATGAAAGGCGCGGCCGGCGGCGGCAGGGACGGGTTCACCTGCGACGCAAAAATGTTGATCGACTGGGTGCGGGCCGGTTCACCGGCCGGGCTGAAGATGGGCACCTGCGTCGTCTGGCGCGGGAACTGCTGCACCCGCGTCGCCTGGTTGGCCAGGCACGGCACCAGATAATCAATATCATATTTGCGCGTGTCGTACTGCCCGGTGATGGCATAGCGGGCGGCGGTGCGGGCGGCATTTTGCAGCGTCACCCACGACTGGAACAAGCGCCCGAATTCCAGAATCCCGAACAGCAGCAGCAGCAAAATGGGCAGCGAGATGGCAAATTCCGCCAGGGTTTGCCCCCGGCGGGCATCCGGCGGCGGGCTGCTATGAGGTGGCATGGCTGGATACGACATAAAGCATCCTCTGAACCAGCTTAACGAGACAAACGAGTGAACATACGCGACGCAATTTCGTCAAAGACGATTTGCAGTTCCGCCCGGCCGGGGGCGTAGAAGTAGTTGCCGCAACTGCGGTTGGGGCCCAGTGACCCCCACAGGCGCTCCCGTTCGGCCGGCTGGAGGGTGCCATCGTTGTTGGCATCGTAGGATTCCACGCCCACGCCGCCCACATTAATCAGGGCCGGGCCCTCGTCCGTCTGGCAGGGGTCACGCTCGCCAAAATCGCCATCGGTGAGCACCATGCGGCCGTTAATGATCAGGCCCTGGCCGGGGTTGACGGTGGGGCCGGTGCCGGTGTAGTTATACCATTCTTCCATGGCATCCTGCCAGTAATCATTGTCGATCTGGTTGTTATCACCGGCATCGGCAATGTAGCGCAGCATTTGCTCGCCCAGGCAGTTGGCCACGTTGCGCTGGCACAGTTCGGTGGCCCAGGTCTGCGCGGCCCCGTGGTTGGACGGGTGGCTGACCGGCTGAGTGGTGCTGGTACGAATATCGGTGCCGGCCAGGTTCACCGGGTTGGTGTAGCCCAGGCCGAAGCCGATGGTGAAGATGGTGGGAAGCTGCGCCACGGCAGAGCCGGTCAGTTGTTGCAGCGAGATGTAATCCGCCCAGTCGCGGGTGTAATCGTCCACATCATACAAAAGCTGGCAGTTGGCAATATCCACATCGTAGACGTTGCCGCGCTGTCGGTTCCAGGCCAGCACATCTTCGGCGGTGGCCCCGGCGGGCAGTTCGCCGGCCGGGATGGCCGCCTGTTCGCGGTAGCCGGCATCTTTAAGGGCATCGCGGCGCTGTTCGGGTGTCTGGCCGGGGTAATCGGCCAGCGTCCGCAGCGGGCGGAAATCGCAGGTGTAGCGGGTGCGCGGGTCTTCATCGGAGCAGAACGGGAAGACGATGCCGGGGCCGCCGGGCGTGTAATCCGGGATGTTGGCCAGCTCGCCGGGGTTGGCCGGCGTACCCACCGGGCACAGCCCGAACGCGCCATATTCACCAGGAATGCCGTAGGTGAACGGCGTGGCGCTGCTGCGCGAGAGGTAGGGGGCGGCTTCGGGCAGTTTAAAGCCGTTGCGCCGCACCGGGTCAGACGCGCCGGCCGCGCCATCGCTCAGCAGCACCATCACCCAGATGGTGCCGAAGCGCCGCACGGTGCCGGGGTTCAGCAGCACGTTATTGGCTTCGCGCAGGGCCGCGCCCACGTTCCCGTTGCGGCACGAAGCCCAGAATTCATAGGCCATCTGCACCAGGTAGCCGCCGCGCTGGCCGGGGTTGCCCGGTTGCAGCGGCGTGCCCGGCGTGGGATTGTCGATCAGGCGGAAAGGCGGCACGCCATAATTAACCCAGTTGGGATCGCGCCCGGCGTTGGTGTAGTAGTTGGTGCTGTAACCGGGGGGGATGGCCGCCGGTGCCGGCTGCGCCGGGACGGCCAGCTCATTGGGCAGCGCCATATTTTTGATGGCGTTGTCGAACAGCGTGCGATCATTGTTGGGGTGCGCGGCATTGCCGAAGGGGCAGTTGTCGAACACCGGGTAATTGTGCGCTTCCGGCGGCAGTTCCGTCATCGCGCCGGAGGGCGTGGTGGCGGTGGTGTTCACCACCCGGTAGGTGCTGCTGTTGTAATTGACCGGCCGCGAAGCCCCGCTGGCTGCGATACCGGCGGCCAGCACGTTGGGTTCCCAGTCACCGGCGGCCGGGTCCCACACGTAGAAATTGGGTTCGGCACGCACGCCGATCAGGTCACGCAGGGCGTTGTAGGCGGTGCCATATTCTTCGATCATGGGGCCGCGCCGCGTGGCGGACGGGTACGGGTTGACGGCGAAAGCGCTGCGGTCAAACGTCACAATCGCCGCCCGGTCGCCCCGGAAGAAGTCGATGCGCTCCAGAAAGTCGAAGGTGGCATCGCGGGCATCTTTGAAGGGCTGGCAGTTCAGGTCATCGAACTGGCGGTTGTTGTTGGGGTCATTGCAGCAGTCATAATACATGTAGGTGGGGATGAAAGCGTTGAAGTTATTGCTCAGGGTGCCCCAGGGCATCCCGGCTTCGGCGTAAGTGGCATTGATGTTGACGAGCTGGCCGCTGGCATTGGTGTAGCCGAAGTAGCGGCGGGTGGTGTTGACCGTTTCCGCCAGCGGGTAAAAGCGCACGCGGCAGTCTTCGCGCGGGTGGCGAATTTGCCCGAAGGTTTGCCCCGGAAAGCGCGTGCTGTTGAAGAAATTATCGTTGAACTGCACCCGGTAGGCGGCCACATCATCAGCTTCGCCGGGGATGGCCGTGGAACCACTGGCGGCGACATAGGTCAGCCGTTCATTCACGTTCACCTGCTGCGTGTTCAGCAGCCCGGCCACGTTGCCGGCGGTGGGGTGGGTGAAGCCCGTCTCCCAGAAAGCCCGCATGTTCGTGTTCACATCGGTATCGCTGAGGCCCATGTTGCGCAGGATTTCCACCGAGGTCGGCGGGCGATAGATCACCCCCCAGTTGGTGACGGTGCGCGACTCGCCGGGGGCCCGCACCGTCTCCGTCTGCGCCCAGTCCATGTAGGTGGTATCGCTGGCCATGGATTCGGACACGTCCATGATGATGACCACATCCAGCGCCGCGGTTTGCGACACCGCCGCCGCCACCAGGTCAAAGCTTTGTACGCCCAGCAGGCGCATAAAGACCGTTTGCGATTTCACGAACGCCCGCACACGCACCAGTTTCGCCTGGTCAAAGGTACACAGTTCGCGGTCGCCGGGCTGCGTGAGGCAGGTATCCACCCAGATTTGCTCCGGGTTGAGGCCATGAAATTCAATGAACTGGCGGGCGGCCAGGTTCACGGTGGCCAGGGTGCGATCCTGGCGCATCTGGTTGGCGGCGGCGATGGCCGCGCTGTCGACGGCGCGGCTGAGCTGCGCGTAGCGCACAAAGGCCAGCGACACATCGACCGTGATGCCCACAAAGCCCGCCAGCGCCACAAAGCCAATCGCCAGCAGGATGATGGACTGCCCGGTTTCACCGCGCTGTCGTAAATGCCTGAATAGTCTTCTCACCAGTGCCTGCATGTTGTTTATCCTTCAACACGATGGATCGGCGTGGACGGCCTTTTAGTTCGGCGGCAGGCCGAAAACGATGTTGGGTTCAATGGTGGGCACCGGGAAGGCCGCCCAGACGGAAATGGTGATGCGCTGCGGATCGCCAAACATCGTCACCAGCGGGCGCATGAACGGGAAATCCATCAGCAGGGTGTGTGACCAGAACATCTCCACCAGCACCATCCCCTGCGACGGCAGATACGAGGCCCGCTGCTGCCATTCATCGTAATTGGCTTTGCAGCAGTTTTGCCAGGCGGGGTCATTGTAGTTGCCATTGGGCGGCGGCACCACTTCCTGCGGCGTGCCCTGGCGTTGCAGGAACTGCGGCAGGTTCATCACGGCTTCAATTTCTTCATCCGTCCATTCCGACCCCAGGCAGAAGCGCTGGCGGCCGGTGGCGGGGTCCACAATTTCGGTCACGATGTGCTGGCCTCTCCACACGAAGCCGCGCTGAAATTCGGGCAGTTCCTGGCCATTCTGGCCGATGTCCATGCCCGCCAGTTCGATGCCGCGGGTGTTGTCGTCGGTGGCAAAATCACGCACGCGGTTGGGAATATAATCGAACGGGTCGCGCACGGTGGTATCCAGCGTAAAGGTGCCGCCGGGGATGGGCGGCGAGGCTTTTTCCACCCGCCGCGAGAGGGGGGTTACGCCATCCACATCCATGATGATGGAGTTATCCGGGCGGCGCAGCGGGTTCACCGTATCAATCGTGTTGTAGCCCAGGGGCAGCAGCAGCCGTTCCATGAAGGTCTGGCCCACGTTCAGCGTCTGGTCGTTGGTGTTCCAGGCGGGGCCGGATACCACATTGTCCAGGTTATCGTTATCATTCGGGGCCAGCGTGGGCTGCCACACCAGGTTACATTCGTTGGCGGTGGTGGGGTACCGCCCCACCACGTACACATGATAGCCACCCGGATAATCATCATCGCCCGTGGCGGCGTTGGTTCTAAAATTGTAGGTGCGCGGGTAAACGACTTCGTTGGTTTCATCCACCAGCGGCGTGGTTAAATTGTCCAGGTAGCGGGCGGGGTTATCGTTATTAATCATTTGCAGCGCAAAGACCGACACCACGATGTCATCCGGGTAGGGCACGCTGATGTAGCCGGAGGAGCGCGGCGCAGCGATATTTTTGGGGATGAAATCTTCGGTGGGGGCATCGCGGCCCTGCAATTCCAGCGGGGTGAGCGAATTGAGCATGTTGCAGGCGATAAAATCATAAAAGCGGGTGGGCACGCCGTTACGCCCATCAGTGCAGTTGCGCACGAAGCGCGGCAGGTTGTTGATATTGGTGGTGGCGGTGATGGGGGGCAGCGGGGCCAGCCGCCCGAACCCGGCACCATCCAGCCCGGCCCACGTCCAGCCGGTGGTGCTTTGCCCCAGGGAAGCGCGATAGGCCGAGGAAGCCGACACGCTGTAGCCATTATCAAAGGTATAGGCGATGGGGTGCAGCGTTGCGCCTTCGTCCCATTGCAGCGGACTCAGTTCGCCGGTGAGGACGGTGCCGCTGCGTGCGCCCACGCGGCTCACTTCCATCAAAATCAGCAGCCGGTTGGCGTACCAGCCAATCTCCACAACGCCGATGAACATAATGATTAGCAGCGGGGTGATGAATGCCAGTTCCAGCAGGCTTTGCCCGCGCTGGTTGATGCCGGCGCTGCCGGGTGCGCCATCCAGAATTCGCAGCAGAGTTCGCGCCATGTTTTGCATGAATGAATGCCCTTCAGGTATGCACACGCTTTAGTGGCACCCTGATCATACCACAGGTTAAAGGAGCCACTTGTTTAGATTATGATAGTGTTTTGTCAAAAAGCGCCCGCGCCGGACGAAAGTCCGGGGGCTTGCGGGCCGTCCGGCCCGGCGGTAAGCTCATGGGGGTGGTGTGTGCCGCCTGTGCTGCTGGAGGGAAACCCATGCTGAAACCCGCGTTGAAACGCCTGCTGCCCGCCCTGCTGCTGCTGCCGCTGCTGCTGGTGCTGCTGTGGCAGTGGCCGGTGCTGGCGCAGCCGCCGGCTGTCGATTGTGACCTGGACCTGGATCAGGATTTTTTGCGCGAGGAATTCGATGCCGCGCTGGCGCAGGACGACCTGCTGGAGGGACTGCGCGAATTTCGCCAGTTTTTGACGGCGCTGGATGCGGACTGCCGGGGCAAGGCCTTCTCCCGCGAGGAGGATGGGGCCAACCCGGTGCTGGGGCCCATCAATTTTGACAATGGCGTGTGGCGGGCCACTTTCACCACCGGCCGCTTTGGCGCGGTGACGTTTGATGTGCTGAACGGCGATTGCGATTTTGAGCGCACCGAACTGCTGTTCAACGTGTTTGAGGGCGAAGCCACCGAAGGCGCTCAGCAGCGCTTTCGTACCGACGGCCAGTGCCAGGCGCTCATCAGCGTCAGCAATACCAGCGGTGACTGGGCGCTGCAATTTGAATTTTTGCGGCGTTAGGCCGTCCACCCGCCCGGCCCGGGCCCGGCACCATATCGGGCCCGGGCCCGCGGGGATTTATTTCGGCAGGTCGCCGGTGACGCGCATCAGCCAGCGCATACATTGATGACCAAAATCCACCGGCTCAGCGAACATCATCGGGCAGCCGCCTTCGATGACGCTGATGCCGTGCTGCTGGCAGGTGGCCACCGCCGCCGGGGAAAAACTCGTTCCCCCGTGGATGAGTGAAGCGTGCAGCCACACGCGCCGGATGCCCGCCGCGGCGCATTCCTGCACCACCTGCGCGGTCACGTCCGGCTTTGTGACGATGACCACCCCTTCCGGCCGCTGTGGCAGCGCCGCCACATTCGGGTAACACGGGTCGCCTTCCAGGCTGGTGGCGTGCGGGTTGATGGCGTACACGGTATGCCCGCTGCCCCGCAGCTTTTTATAGATCATGTTGGCCGGGTTGGCCTCTGTGCGTGACAGGCCGACCACCGCAATCGTCGGCTGCGCCAGAAAATCCTGCACTTTTTCCTGAAATGTGGGCATGTTGCCTCCCTGCACGGGCCCTATCGCCCGCTGCCTGTGATATACATTACGCAGCGGCCCCGGCCGCCGTGCGGACGAATGTCATGGCGGCGGGGTGATTTTTATCCTGCATGGCGGGGGCGGGGCTTTGCTGGTATCATACCCGGTGTTCGCAACTCTTTAAACTTTTAAGGATTTTAAAATGAGCCAGAAATACGAGGCCCTGCGCCAGCGCCTGAGCATGATTCATGACCTGAACATGGCCAATGCCGTGCTAAGCTGGGATATGGAAACGGTGATGCCCCCCGGCGGCAGCGCGGCCCGCGCTCAACAGATGTCCACCCTGTCGCGCCTGAGCCATGAACTGTTCACCGCGGCCGAAACCGGCGAACTGCTGGAACGGGCCGCCGCCGAGATGGCCGGGGCGGACTATGACAGCGACGAAGCCAGCCTCATCCGCGTGGTGCAGCAGGATTATGCCGATGCGACCCGCCTGCCGGTGGATTTCGTGGCGGAATTTACGAAGCAAACGGCGCTGGCCCACCCGGTGTGGGCGAAGGCCCGGGCGGAGCAGGATTTTAAGCAGTTTCAGCCGGCGCTGGAACGGCTGATCGACATGGCCCGGGCCGCCGCCGGCTACATTGGCTATACCGATCATCCCTATGATGCGCTGCTGGGGCAGTATGAACGCGGCATGACGACGCAGCAGGTGGCGGACATCTTCGCGGCACATCGCCCGGCCCTGGTGGAATTGATCGCGGCCATCAGCGCCGCGCCCCAGGTGGATGACCGGGTGCTGTACGCCGGCTACCCCATCGACGGCCAGCGCGAACTGGGCAAACGCATCGTGCAGGCCTTCGGGTTCGACTTTGACCGCGGCATTCAGGCCATTTCGGTGCATCCCTTCTGCACCCATTTTTCCATCAACGATGTGCGCATCACCACCCGCTACAGCGAGCAGTACGTGGGCGAATCGCTGTTCGGCTTCTTCCACGAGGCCGGGCACGCCATGTATGAGCAGGGGCAGGCGCAGCACCTGGAAGGGCTGCCGCTGGCCGGCGGTACCAGCCTGGGCGTACACGAATCACAGTCGCGCCTGTGGGAGAACATCGTCGGGCGCAGCCGCGAATTCTGGGCGTGGGCGCTGCCGCTGTTCCGCGCCGCCTTCCCGGCCCAGACGGCCGACATCACCGCCGAGCAGATGTACCGCGCCGTGAACAAAGTGGAACGCTCTTTCATCCGCGTGGAAGCCGATGAAGCCACCTACAACCTGCATATCATCCTGCGCTTTGAAATTGAGCAGGCCATCCTGAAAGGCGACCTGCGGGCGGCCGACCTGCCGGAAGCATGGAATACGCGCTTTCAAGAATTTTTCGGCATGACCCCGCCCAATGATGCCCTGGGCGTGCTCCAGGATGTGCACTGGTCGGCCGGGCTGATGGGCTACTTCCCCACCTATGCCCTGGGGAATATGCTCTCGGTGCAGTATTACAATGCCGCGCTGCGGGCCGACCCCACCATTCCGCAGGCCATCGCCGCCGGCAATTTTGAGCCGCTGCGGACGTGGATGCAGACGCACATTCATCAGCACGGGCGCAAATTCACCGGCGCAGAACTGACGCAGCGCATCACCGGCGAAGGCATTCAATCGCGGGATTACATCCACTACCTGCAAACCAAATACGGCGACGTGTACCGCCTGTAGCCCCGGCCGGCGGGGGCCGGTGCCCCCGCCCGGAAATCACCCTTGCCCGGCGCGGGCCCGGTGGTTACAGTGGGCCGCCGGCCGGTTGTGCTCATCTGTGGAACAGGAAAAAGCGTTATGCTCGCTGCATGGGGTTCGTTCTGGCAAAAGGTGCTGCGGCGTACCCCGCTGCGGCGCTATGCCAATGGCGAAATCTGGATGAAATATCGTCTCTGGCTGCACTTTCTTCAGCTTCAGCCCGGCTACAACGGGCTGATCCTGGATGTGGGCTGCGGGCGCGGGGCCCTGGCGATCTGGCTGGCGCAGCAGTTCCCGGCCGCCACCGTCATCGGGCTGGATGTGAAGCGCGAATCGCTGGCGGCGGCCCGGGCCAGCCAGCAGGCCCAGGGCGTGACCAATGTCCACTTTCTTCAGGGATCGCTGCTGAACCTGCCTTTTGCGGCCGAAGCCTTCCCCAGGGCCATCAGCACCCAGGTGTGGGAGCATTTGCCGCCACCCATCAACCAGACCATGCTGGTGGAAGTGCACCGGGTGCTGGGCCCGGATGGTCTGTTCGTGCTGAATGTGCCGGGGGCGGGCTTTTTGCGCTATCGCTTTCCGCTGTACCGGCTCATCTCGTGGCTGCGCCCGTCGCTGAAGACGGTCAATACCACGCTCAAGGCCTACTGGTCACAGGGGACGTATGATGCCTGGGGGCTGCACGGGCACATGCAGGCGGGCTTTTACCCGTGGGATGTGTATCGCCATGCGCCCTGGGGCCTGTCGGCGGTGCAGTATCGCTACGTGATGAAATTTTTCGGGGCCATGTGGTTCGAGTTATCCTCCATCACCCGCAAAGCCCGCACGCTGCTGCTGCCGGTGAGCTTTTTGCTGTTCTGGCTGGATGACTGGCTGCCGCTGCCAGGGCTGGATTTAAGCATTCAGTTCCGCAAGATTGACGAAGTGCCGGAGCATGTCCGCAAAGCGTAGCGCGGGGCGGGGCAGCCGCGCCGGCGCAGCCGCCCCAGGCTGATCGTCTCAGCCGCCCCCGCTGGCGGCGATGAAGGCTTCCACTTCGGCCAGCGTTTTCGCGCCGGCCATGGGCCCCTGTGCGGTGACGGCCAGCGCCCCGCAGGCCGCGGCAAAGCGGGCGGCCGCTGCCGGGCCGTCCCCGGCCAGCCAGCGCACCAGAAAGCCCGCGCCAAAACAATCGCCCGCCCCGGTCGGGTCAATTTCGGTGACGGGGAAGGCCGGCACGGCCAGTCCCTGCGGCTCGCCGTCATGGTACACCTGGCAGCCGGCCGCCCCGCCGGTGACGAGGATGATGCGCCCTGGCTTTTGCGCCAGCAGGTCTGCGATGGCCGCGGCCGGGGTCTGCCCGGTGAGCCAGTGCAGTTCTTCGGCGGTGGGCAGCAGCACATCCGCGGCGGCCATGAAGGGCGCGAACACCTCCCGCGCCTGCGCCACCGGCAAAAGCTGCGGCCGCACGTTAGGATCAAAGCTGATTGTGGCCCCGGCCGCCTGCGCCAGGGCCAGCGCCCGCTGCCCGGTGGCCAGCGCCGCCGCATTCAGCGACAGCGACGACCCCATGATGTGCAGGCAGCGCAGCCCCTCGAACCAGGCCGGTTCCAGCAGGTGCGGCCCGAGCTGCCCGGCAGCGGCATGGCGGGCATGGAACACGAATTCGCGGGAGCCATCCGCCTGGTAGCCCACGAACGCCGCGCCGGTGGTGTGGCCGGGCAGGGTATGCACCCCGCGCCGGTCTACGCCGTCTGCGGCAAGCTGGCGCAGCAGGCACTCGCCAAAGGCATCGTCCCCCACCGCCCCCACGGCCGCCACCCGCGCCCCCAGGCGGGCCGCCTGCACGGCAAAGATGAACGGCGCACCACTGGGATAGGGGCCGGTGAACAGCGCCGGCGTATGCAGCGGCTGGCCCACCTGCACCCGCATGATCTCCACCAGCGCTTCGCCAAAAGTCAGCAGGTCAAACATGGTTCTGCTTAATCCGTCATATCGCCTGCGCCCACGATGTGCTTCACGATGCTATCGACCGTGGCCGCCGACCGCGGCAGGTTGGCCACCACCCGCCCGCGCCGCATCACCACAATCCGCGTCGCCACTTCCATCACATCCTGCATGGTATGGCTGATGAGGATGACCGGGATTTGCTGCGCCGACAGCGACTGAATGAGCGACAGCACTTTGCGCTGTTCCGGCACGCCCAGGGCGGCCGTCGGCTCATCCATGATGACCAGGCGCGCGTTCCAGTAGATGGCCCGCGCAATGGCCACCGCCTGGCGCTGCCCGCCGGACAAATTCACCAGCTTCTGCCGCAGCGACGGAATATGAATATCCAGCCGATCCAGCACTTTTTCCGCTTCATGGCGCATCCAGGCATCATCCGTCACCGGGATGAAGCCGAGCAGCTTCTTCTTGCGCTCCTTGCCCAGGAACACATTGGCGCTCACATCCAGGTTTTCCGCCAGCGCCAGGTCCTGGTAAATCGTTTCGATGCCCTGCTCGCGGATGGCGGAGGGGCTGCGCCCGGTGATGGGCTGCCCCTGAAAAAAGACGGTGCCTTCTTCCGGGCGATACACCCCGGAAATGCACTTGATGAGGGTGGATTTGCCCGCGCCATTATCGCCCAGCAGCGCCACCACTTCGCCCGGCAGCACTTCAAAATCCACCCGGTTGAGCGCGGTTAACCCGCCAAAATATTTACACACCCCGCTGACCCGTAACAGCGGCACTCCGGTTGCCATAGCCACGCCTCCTAATGCGCTGTTTTACGACGTTCCAGCAGGCTTTGCGCCTGGTTCACCAGCACGGCAATGATGATGACCACGCCGACGACGATGAAGCCCCACAACTGGTCAATGTTCAGGATCACCAGCCCGGTGGTGAGCACGGCGATGATGAGCGCCCCGATGACCCCGCCGCTGATTTTGCCCGCGCCGCCGAACAAACTGGTGCCGCCAATGACGACCGCCGCCACCGAGGACAGCAACTGCGCTTCGCCCGCCAGCGGCGAGCCGGCCGTAAAGCGGAAGACGTGCATCACCCCGGCGATGCCGGCCGTAAACGCCGACAGCACGTAAATGATGATGAGATGGCGATTGACGTTAATCCCCACGCGCCGCGCCGCATCCAGGTTGCCGCCGATGGCGTAGGTGTGCCGGCCGAACTGCGTCCGTGCCAGGATGAAGCCAAAGACCAGCGCCACCAGCGCCACCACGATCACCGGGTAGGGTACCAGCATATCGGTGCCGCGCAGTTGCAGCGGGGTCATCTCCGGCGGGCGGTTAAACCACACCAGCCCCATTTCTGGCACGTTGTACAGCAGGCTGCCATTGCCAAAAGCGCTCAGCGTATCGCGCAGGTTCTGCGGCAGCCCGCCCACCACCTGCTGACCATCGGTGAGCAGGAAGGCGGCCCCGCGAATGATGCCGAACATGCCCAGGGTGGCGATGAAGGGTGGCACTTTCACCAGCGCAATCAGCACCCCGTTGATGATGCCGGGGATGAGCGACACCAGCAGCCCGGCCACAATGCCGATGATGATCGCCGGCGTAACCTCCATACCGCCCAGGGCCAGGTCACGCATGGTGCGGGCCGCAATCACCGAAGCCAGCCCCACCGTCCAGCCAATCGACAGATCAATGCCGGCGGTGATGATGACGTAGTTTTGCCCGATGGACATCAAAATGACCAGCGTGCTAAAAACCAGAATATTGGAAAAATTACGCACGCTGAAAAAACCCTGCCCGGTGACGGAGAAGAAGATCACCAGCGCCAGGAGAAATAAATATGACCAGAAACGGGCGATGAAATCCAGCACATTATCCTGCACAGATGCGGCGGTACTTTTAGGTCTGGTGGCGGCTGACATACGGAGTCCGATGCATGGTGGTCAGTGGACAAGAGAGGTGGTAAACGGCGGCAGCGGATGCGGGTGTAGCAGCGCTGCCGCCGAAGACTTACGGTGTGGCTTATTCGCCGGTGTAGATGAAGCGGGCGACAGCCGGATCATCCACGTTGTCGGCGGTGATGACGGCATAGCCGGTCGGGACGCGCTTCGGCATACTGGTCACGCCGCGGGCGTTGGCCATGGCGGTGATGACGGCCATGTAGCCCATGTCGGCGGGTTTCTGGGCGATCACCTGGGTCACGGTGCCGGCCCGCAGATATTCGATGTTGATTTCGGACGCATCGAACAGCGCCACCTGCACGGCACCCTTCAGCCCGGCGCCGGTGATGTCCGGGTTGGCCGTCAGCACGGCCGCGGTCTGCTGCTGCGCCTGGGTGGCATCGTTGCCGTTGTAGTCCACGCGCACCACTTCCAGCCCGAACTGTTCGGCGGCCAGCTTGCAGCCTTCTTCACGCTGGTCGGTGGTGGAAATGCCGGGGTTGACGTTGGAGATATAAATCTTCGCCCCGGCACCCAGGCTTTCGGCCAGCGCAGGCGATGAAGCCGCCCTGCACATTGTCCGAACCGATGTAGCTGAGGGGGAAGGTGACGGGCCCGGCGGCATAATCGCCATCGCCAATGAAGGTATCCACGCTGATGACCGGAATACCGGCATCGGCCACGCTTTGCAGCACCGGCACCATCTGTTCCTTGTCGGTGGCGGCGGTGATGAGCACGGCGATGTCACCACGGGCGACCAGCGCCTGGATGATGGGGGTTTGCACGGTGGGGTCGAAGCGTTCCGGGTCCTGCTGGATGACGGTCGCGCCATAGCGGGCGGCGGCGGCATTCACCCCGCGGGACATGGTGATGTAGAACGGATCGGGGTTCACACCGGGGACGAAAGCGACGTTCACGCTGCTGTCGAAGCGGGCCGCGGTTTCGCCGGGGTTATCGGTGTAGATGAAGCGGGCGAATTCCGGCTGATCGACATTCATGGCATCCAGCACGGCGTAGCCGGTGGG
>JALOOI010000107.1 GCA_025454495.1 Anaerolineae bacterium | reverse complement strand
AGCCAGCACATCGGCGATATGGGCAGCCTGGCCGCGCTGGCAACCTTTGAACGTGCCCGCCAGCACTGGCAGGCGCTCTATGACCTGCTGCCGCAGGCGCTCATCTGTGACCTGCATCCCGATTATCACACGACGCACCTGGCGCAGCGGCTGCACCGGGCGCAGGGGCTGCCGCTGCTGCGCGTGCAGCATCATCATGCCCACCTGGCCGCGCTGATGGCCGAGCACGGGCTGGCGGGCGATACTCCGGTGATCGGCGTGTGCCTGGATGGCACCGGCTACGGGACGGATGGCGCGATCTGGGGTGGCGAGGTGCTGCTGGCGGATTATGCCGGCTGCCGGCGGCTGGCTCACCTGGCGTATGTGCCGCTGCCCGGCGGTGATGCGGCCATTCGTCACCCGTGGCGCTCGGCGCTGGCGCACCTGTGGGCGGCCGGCGTGCCGTGGGCGGACGATTTGCCGCCGGTGGCGGTGGCTTCCCCGCTGGAAAAAAATGTTATCGCCCGCCAGATGGCAACGGGCACGGGCACCGTGCTCACCAGCAGCGTTGGCCGCCTGTTCGATGCTGTGGCGGCCCTGCTGGATGTGTGCCAGCACAGCACCTACGAAGCGCGGGCCGCCGCCGGTCTGGAAGCGCTGGCGCAGCCCGCCGCGGAACCGTATCCCTTCGACCTGCTGGCGCAGCCGGATGGCACGTCGGTGCTGTCGCCCGTGCCGCTGCTGCGGGCCCTGGTCGCTGACCGGCGGGCGGGCGTGCCCCGGTCCATCAGCGCCGGGCGTTTTCATACCACCCTGGCCCATATGTTCGCCGCCGCCTGCCGCCAGGCGCGGGCCCAATCCGGTGTGGCCACCGTGGGGCTGACGGGCGGCGTGTTCCAGAATGTGCGGCTGCTGACACAATTACAGGCACAACTGGCGGCCGATGGCTTTACCGTGTTGACGCATGAGCAGGTGCCGGCACACGATGGCGGGCTGTCCTACGGGCAGGCCGTGGTGGGTGCCTGGCGGCTGACGTACCCCGCGAAAGAGGATGTATGAGCGATTCACAGCAGGCACGGGTGCAGGCACAGTTCGGGCAGCACGCTGCCGCTTACGTCACCAGCGCCACGCACGCGGCCGGCGCGGAACTGGCGCGGCTGGTGGCCCTGGCACAGCCACAGCCCGGCTGGACGATGCTGGATGTGGCCACCGGCGGCGGCCATACGGCCCTCACCTTCGCGCCGCGGGTGCGCCAGGTGATCGCCTGTGATGTGACGCTGCCCATGCTGCGGGCCGCGCGTGACTTTGTGGCCGGGCAGGGCGCAGGCGGGGTGTGGTATGGCGGCGGCGCTGCTGAACACCTGCCTTTCGCCCCGGCCAGGTTCGATCTTATCACCTGCCGCATCGCCGCCCATCATTTTAGCGATCTGTTCGGTTTTGTGCTGGAATGCGCCCGCGTGCTGAAGCCGGGCGGGCGGCTGCTGGTGCAGGATATGGTGCTGCCGCCCGATGAACAGGCCGCCCGCTACGTGGATGCGTTTGAAAAATACCGCGATCCGTCGCATCAGCGCGCGTATGCCGATTATGAATGGCAGGGGACGCTGCTGGATGCCGGCCTCACGGTGGAACACAGCGAGATCATCCAGAAACGGCATGAGCTGATTCCGTGGGCGCAGCGCACCGGCTGCCCGCCGGACGTGATCGACCGGTTGCAGGTGCTGCTGCTGCGGGCCCCCGCCCCCGTGCGCGAGTGGATGCAGCCAGACTATGCCGGCACCGATTATGCTACCTTTTGCAACCGGCATATCCTGCTGTGTGGGAGCAAACCATGATGATCCCCGGCACTCACGGGCTGACACCGGGCAAATTCGCGCCGCTGCATCGCGGGCATCAGCATCTCATTGAAACTGCCCTGCGCGAGATGGAGCAGATGACGGTGTTGATTTATGATGCGCCGGCGACGACGACTATCCCGCTGCCGGTACGGGCCGGCTGGCTGCGGCAGCTTTATCCTTCCGTCCGCGTCATCGAAGCATGGGACGGCCCGGAGGAGGTGGGCGATACGCCGGATATTCGCCAGCGCCACGAAGACTATATTCTGCACCGCCTCAAAATTCGCGGCATCACCCATTTTTATTCCAGCGAATTTTATGGCGACCATATGAGCCGGGCGCTGCACGCGGTCAACCGCCTGGTGGATGTGCCGCGCCAGGCGGTGCCGATCTCCGGCACGCTCATTCGCGCTGACCCCTATCGCTACCGGGAGTATGTGCCGCCGCTGGTGTATCGTGATCTGGTGACGCGGGTGGTGTTTCTGGGGGCCCCGGCCACCGGCAAAACCACGCTGGCGCAGCACATGGCCCGGCAACTGGACACTGTGTGGATGCCGGAATATGGCCGCGAATACTGGGAGGCACACCAGGTGAACCGGCGGCTGACGCAGGCACAACTGGTAGAAATTGCTGAGGAGCACCGTCGGCGCGAGGATGACCTGCTGCTACAGGCACGGCGTTATCTGTTCGTGGATACGAATGCCATCACCACGTATATGTTCGGTCTGGCGTATCACGGGGCTGTTTTGCCGCGCCTGGCGGAACTGGCGCAGCAGGCCGCGGCCCGTTATGACCTGGTGTTTGTGTGCGATACCGATATTCCGTATGCGGATACCTGGGATCGTTCCGGCGAAGCTGAACGCGCCGTATTCCAGAAGCAAATTGTGGCTGACCTGCGCCTGCGCGGCTTGCCCTTTTTTACCCTGCGCGGCGAGGTGGCGCAGCGGGCGCAGTTTGTGCGCCAGGTGCTGGCGCGGCATCAGCGCTATCAAAATTGGCTGGATACGTTGTGGCAGCCAGGGGAGGAGTAACCCATGTTCGGTTTTTTCAGTGTGGAGAATATCGCGTTCACGATACTGGATTATCCGATGAGTTATGTCGAACTCATCGGGACGCTGCTGTACCTTGCGTCCGTGTGGCTCATCGCCCGGCGCAACATGTTAACCTGGCCGGTCGGCATCGTCAGTGTGCTGTTGTATATGGTGCTGTTCTACCAGATTCGGCTGTATGCCGACACCGTAGAGCAGGTCTATTATTTGCTGGCCAGCGTGTATGGCTGGTGGTTCTGGCGCACGCAGTCGGCTGTGTCGGCAGGCGCAGAAGTGCCGCTGGTGGTCTTCTACAGTGCGCGGCCGGTGGTGCTGCTCAGCCTGGGGATCATCGCGGCCGGCACGCTGGCCGCGACGGCCTTTTTTAGCCAGGCGCATGTGCTGCTGCCCGACATTTTCCCCGCCCCGGCCGCCTATCCGTTTCTGGATGCGCTGACGACGGTGATGAGCTTCGTCGCTATGGCGCTGATGGCCCGGAAACGCACCGAAAGCTGGATTTACTGGATCATCGTCGATGTCATCGGCATCGGGTTGTATTATGCCCAGAATGTACGCTTCATCGCGCTGCTGTATGTGATTTTGCTGCTGCTGGCGCTTAACGGCTTACGCACCTGGCATCGCGCGGCTGTGGCTCGCCCGGCCATCGCCTGAAGCCCTGCTTACTGCGCCGCGGCCAGTGCCTTCACGATCAAATCGGCGGCGCGCGCCGGCCCGCCGCCGGCGGCCATCTGCTGCGCCAGGCGGTGGCAGGCGGCCTGCACCTGGTCGGCGGCCAGCAGGGCCTTCACGCCGTCGCGCAGCATCCCCTGGCGCACATCATGGGCCGTCAGGTTCAGCCCGATCTTCGCCTGGGCCACGCGCCGCCCCTGAATGCGCTGGTCGGCCGCGTGCGGCACCACAATTTGCAGCAGGCCATGCACCACCGCCGCATGAGTCGTGCCCATGCCGCCATGATGAATCATGATTTTGCAGCGCGGCAGCACATGGTCAAACGGGGCCCAGTTCAGCAGGCGCGTCCCTGGCGGCAGGGCCTGTTTCAATTCCGCTTTTTTGTCCGGTGGCAGCGGGTTCCAGCCGATAGCCACCACCGGCGTTAAGCCCTGGCGGGCGGCGGCCTGCGCGGCCCAGGAAAAAAAGCCCGGATCGCCATTGAAGATGGTGCCCAGGGTGATGAGCGCCAGCGGTTTATGCGGCGGGATGGCCTGCAACCAGTCCGGCGCTGGTTCGGCCGGGGTGACGGGTGCGCCGCCCACGAAGGCCGTCTGCGGCAGCAGGCTGTCCCGCTCGGACTGGTACCAGTCGGCCGTGAAATAGGTGAGATGCAGGGCGGGGCTGCGGATAGACGGCGCTGTCCCCTGGCTGAAGTAGCGCCCCGCCAGGCCAAAACGAGCGCACAGCCGGGCGATGCGCTGCTGGCTGTCGCTGCTGAGGCTGCGCTGCACCGGGAACAGCGATTGCTCATCCAGGGTGGCGGTGGCGGGCCAGCCGGCCACGAACAGCGGCACGTTCAGCGCTTCGGCGGCCAGGGCGGCCGCGCTCAAAAACGGGTCAATCACCAGCGCATCCGGCCGGCCGATGCGCTGCGCCAGGTCCAGCAGCGCCTGCACCCCCTGCGCCACCAGGTCTTCGCTCAGCCACGTATCCAGCGCCCGCGTGTAGCGCAGCATGACGGCTTCCTGCGGCTTCAGCGTCGTCAGGTCGGGCGGGGGGGGCGGCGGCCACAGCCAGCCGGTGGACTCGATAGCCTCGAAGGGCAGCCCCTGCGCCCCAATCGCCCCGGCCAGCGCCGGCTCGCTCACCCACAGCACCGTATGTCCCTGGCGGCTGAGCGCCTGCGCGGTCTTCAAAAAGCCGCCCCAGTCCGTATGGCTGTACAGCGGGGCGGAAACACACCAGAAGGTCGCCATGCACACCTTTCCTCAACGACTGTGCCTGCATCAGGCCCACAGCGTACCGCAAAAACAGCCGCCTGGCCCGCCGGCGCGATAAATGTTCAGTGAGAAGCGATCCATTCCGGCCGGCTGAACGGCATCCGCAGGATTTTCATCAGCTTTTCGGCTTCCTGCCAGTCTGTTTGCGCGGCGGCCGTCTCCCCCAGCAGCGCCTGATACTGGCTGTGCAGCAGTTTGACCTCCGCCTGCAACCGGCGCGAATAGGACTGCTGCGCCAGCGCGGCCGCTTCCGTCAGGCGGGGCAGGGCCGCGTCCGGCTGCCCCTGCAACAGATCAATCCTGGCCAGCCCGGCCAGCCCGCGCACCACCAGCGCCGGGTAACTGTCGCTGCGCCCGGTGGCCAGCGCCGCGGTGAACAGCGCTGCGGCCGGCTCTGGCTGGCCCTGCAGCAGCCAGGTGTGCGCCTGGTTGACCTGGCAGGCAGCGCGCCACGCTGGCTCCGGGAGCGTGGCCAGCAGGGACAGCGCTTCCTCATGATGCAGTTGCGCCTGGCGGGCATCGTGCAGCAGGCGCTGCGCCGTGGCCAGCCCATCCGCCTGGAGCGCCAGCAGCAGGGTGAGATGATGCGGCCGGGCAAAGGCCGCCGCTTCCATGAGCGCGACGATGGCCGGGCGGGCATCGCCAATGCTGGTTAAAAAGCGGCCGTAGTGGGTGCGGCGTTCGGCTTCGGCGGCCCGGTCGCCGGTTTGCTGCGCCAGCGTGATGGCCTCCTGAAAGAAGCTCTCTGCCGAGTCCATATCGCCATAATCGGCATAGGCCCCGGCGACCCGCGCCAGCACCGTGCCGCGGGTGGCGGCATCGTGAAGATAACTGAGCCGCGTCAGCGCCTGCTCAAAATCCTTGAGGGCGCGTTTGCCCTGGTGCATCTGTTCGCGCAGCGCCCCCAGGATGCAGTGCAGCCGGGCCACCTCGCCATGCTCATAGGCCTGTTCATAGTGTTGCAGCGCCGCCTGATACTGCGTCTGGGCTTCGGCAAGCTGGCGCGTGCGCTCATACAGGCTGCCACTGGCGACCAGGGCCCGGGCCGCCGGCAGCATGTGCCCGGCGCGGGTGGCGGTATCGATCGCCTGCCGGTAGACAGCCTGCGCGGCGGCCGTATCGCCGGGGGCGGCCAGCGCCCGGGCCAGCGCGTGCAGCACCTCCTGCGCCAGCGCCGGGGGCAGGGGCGGCGCAGCCGGCGGCGCGGCGGCCTGCAACAGCGGCAGCGCGGCGGCATACTGTTCGTTCTGGCTGTGGGCAATGCCCAGGTGCAGCCCGGCCAGGTAGCGCAGCGGCGCATCGTCCAGCCGGGTGGCGATCTCCACCGCCTGCTGTGCCCGCGCGGTGCCCGCGTCCAGTTCGCCCTGTTGCAGCAGAATCTGGCTCATCTGGCACAGGGCCGCCGCGAAATCGGCCCCGCTTTGCGCGTCCGCCGGGAAGGTGGCCAGCGCCGCGGTGGTGTGTTCGCCGGCTTTTTGCCACTGGCCGCCCGCGATGGCCTGTTCCGCCAGCCTTAAATAGCTCTGGCGCATGTAATAGCGGTGCCCGGCGGCGGTGGATTTCTCCAGCGCTGTGTGCAGCAGGCGTTCCCCTTCCGGCGTGCTGCCGATGATGAAGCACGCCCGGGCCATTTGCAGCAAAAAGTAGGGCAGCAGTTCGGTATCGCCGCTGGTTTCCAGCAGCGGCAGCGCCTCGCGCAGCAGGTGCAGGGCATAACTGGCGCTGCCTTCGCGCAGGGCAATATCTGCCAGGTGGGCCGCCGCCCGCGACTCTGCGCCGACGGCCCGCACACTGTGGGCGATCTGGCGGGCGCGTTCAAACAACAGCCGGGCCTCGGCCAGCTCGCCCTGTGCCTGCGCCAGCGTCCCCAGGGAACACAGCGCATAGGCCAGCGGGGCCCGGTGGCTGGCGGCTTCGGTGCGCTGCTTCAGCGCGACGATCAGCGTTTCGGCTTCGGCATAGCGTTTTAAGTAAATGAGGTTATCGGCTTTGCTGAGGGTAATATCCACCAGCGCGGTCACGTCATGCCCGGCGCTGGCCAGCGTTTCCGCTTCATCCAGCAGCGTGATCGACTCTTCATAGCGCTCGTCGTACTGCGCCTGGCGGGCCTGCGCCAGCAGCCGGGCCAGCGGCGACCGGGGTTCGGGCTTTTTGGTGGTCATCCAGACGATAAAACGTTCCAGCAAATTCATGCTCATGGGGGCTGCCTGCTCATCCGGTGGGTTGCTTCAGGTGTAACCGATAACGTGGCATTTGTACAGTGGCATCGGCATAGCAAACGGGGTACAGGTTTGCTGCTGTACCCCGCCGGGTGCTGATTGGAGCGTTCTTAACGGAGGTGGTGCCCTGCGCGGCGCACCGGTGCCCGCGACTTACGGGTAAAACCCGCGGGTGAGGATGGCGCTGGCCACGCGCTGAATGGCTGTCACCTGGGCGGCCGTCCGCATGTCGATGCGTAAATCTTCGGCCGTTTGCAGCGTGCGATCATACGCCTGCATGATGATGCGGTTTAACTGGTCGAACACGTAATCCTTGCCCCAGAAGAAGGCCTGCAAATCCTGCACCCATTCAAAATACGATACGATCACCCCGCCGCTGTTGGCCAGAATATCCGGCACCACGAACACGCCTTTATCATTCAGGATGTCGTCGGCTTCGGGGGTGGTGGGGCCATTCGCGCCCTCCACGATGAAACGGGCCTGCACAGCAGCAGCGTTGTGCTGCGTCAACTGGCCTTCCATGGCCGCGGGCACCAGCACATCGCAGGGCAGCGCCAGCAGTTCATTGTTGGTGACGGCATCCGCTTCGGGGTAGCCGGCCAGTTGGCCATATTTCTTGTAGTGATTCAGCACCTGGGGAATGTTCAGCCCGTTGGGGTTGTAAATGCCGCCTTCCACATCGCTGACGGCCACGATTTTGTACCCCAGATCATGGGCATAGGCGGCGGCATTAGCGCCCACGTTGCCGAAGCCCTGCACCGCCACTTTCACCGCGGCCGGATCATGGTAGCCATGATGCTTGAGCGTGGACACCATGCACATGATGACCCCGCGCCCGGTGGCTTCGGTGCGGCCTTCGCTGCCGCCGATGTTGATGGGCTTGCCGGTGACGATGGCCGGCACTGAATAGCCCATGGTCATGCTGTAGGTGTCCATGATCCACGCCATTACCTGCGGGTTGGTGCCCATGTCCGGCGCGGGAATGTCCATCTTGGGGCTGATGAGGGGCACCAGTTCCGAGGCATAACGGCGCGTCAGGCGTTCCAGTTCGCCCATGCTCAGCGTTTTGGGGTCTACCACCACGCCACCTTTGGCACCGCCGTAGGGGATGTTCACCAGGGCGCATTTCCACGTCATCCACATGGCCAGTGCCCGCACTTCATCCAGCGTCACATCCATGCTGTAGCGCAGCCCGCCTTTGCTGGGGCCCATGGAGGTGTTGTGATGCACACGATAGCCGGTGAACATCTCCATACGGCCATCATCGCGGCGCACCGGGAAATTCACCGTAAATTCACGGCGCGGGTAGCGCATGTATTCCACCACGTCATCCGGCAGGTTGGCATAACGGATGGCGCGATCATACTGCGCCAGCGCCGTCTGGTAGGCATCCAGAAATTCATGTTTTTGCATTTGCAGTGCGACGACCATAAAAAACTGCTCCTCGTATTCGTCTATTTATCACAAGTATAAAGCACTGTTGCTATGAATCAACAGGCATTTGTGTAAATTAGTGTAAAAAATCAGCCTTTTTCTGTGCAGTTTATCTGAGAAAGAATTCACAAATGCGGGTGCTGCCCGCGGGCAGGCACAGAGGGCCGGCTGTCACAGGGGGGCCGGCGGGCAGGAGAGGGCCGGGGCCGCCGCAGCAGCGGCCCCGGCGGGGATTTAATCGGCGGCCAGTTCGGGCAGGCGCAGGTACGGCCGCAGGTAGTGCCCGGTGTGGCTCTCCGGGATGCTGGCGATGTGTTCCGGGGTGCCTTCGGCGATGACGCGCCCGCCGCCGCTGCCGCCTTCGGGCCCCATGTCGATGATGTGATCGGCCACTTTGATGATGTCCAGATTATGCTCGATGACCACCACGGTATTGCCATTATCGACCAGGCGTTGCAGCACATCCACCAGGCGGCGCACATCCATGGCGTGTAAGCCGGTGGACGGCTCATCCAGGATGTAGATGGTTTGCCCGGTGGCGCGTTTGCTCAGTTCGCGGCTCAGCTTGATGCGCTGCGCTTCGCCGCCGCTGAGGGTGGTCGCGGGCTGGCCAATGCGAATGTACCCCAGGCCCACTTCATCCAGCGTGCGTAATTTGTTCACGATAGTCGGCTGGTTGGCGAAGAAGTCCAGCCCTTCATGCACCGTCAGGTTCAGCACCTCGGCGATGCTTTTGCCATGATAATGCACCTGGAGGGTTTCGCGGTTGTAGCGCGTGCCTTTGCACACTTCGCAATCGACGTAAATATCCGGCAGGAACTGCATCTCAATTTTGATCTGCCCCTGACCGTCGCAATTTTCGCAGCGGCCGCCCTTCACGTTAAAGCTAAAGCGCCCGGCGGTGTATCCGCGGATTTTGCTCTCTGGCAGGGCGGCGAACAGGGTGCGAATTTCGTCGAACATCTTGGTATAGGTGCCGGGGTTGCTGCGCGGCGTGCGCCCGATGGGCGATTGATCGATGTTGATGATTTTGTCGATCTGCTCAATGCCTTCGATGGCCTCATGCGTGCCGGGTTTTTCGCGGCTGCCGTTGATGACCTGCGCCAGACGTTTGTACAGCACTTCCACGATCAATGATGATTTGCCGCTGCCGCTGACCCCGGTCACACACACCAGCCGGCCCAGCGGAATATCCAGCGTCACCTGGCGCAGGTTGTTCTCGGTGGCATTTTTGATGCGTAAAAATTTGCCGCTGCCGGGGCGGCGGCTGGCTGGCAGCGGAATTTGAAAGCGCCCGGAGAGATAATCGCCGGTGGCGCTGCCCACCACCTGCATCACCTGTTCCGGCGTGCCGGCCGCCACCACATGCCCGCCATATTCACCGGCCCCCGGCCCCAGGTCCAGCAGCCAGTCGGCGGCCCGCATGGTTTCTTCATCGTGTTCCACCACCAGCACTGTGTTGCCCAGGTCGCGCAGGCCGATGAGGGTGCGGATGAGGCGGGCATTGTCGCGCTGGTGCAGCCCGATGGACGGTTCATCCAGCACGTACAGCACGCCGGTGAGGCGGCTGCCCACCTGGGTGGCCAGGCGAATGCGCTGGCCTTCGCCGCCGCTGAGGCTGGCCGCTGCCCGCGACAGGGTGAGGTACGTCAGCCCGACATCGTTCAAAAAGCCCACCCGCGCTTCAATTTCGTTCAAAATCTGGTGGGCGATCTGGCGATCACGCGGCTTCAGGCGGGCGGCCATGCTGCCTTCGCCGCGCAGCGATTTGACCCAGGTCATCAGTTCGCTGATGGGCAGGGTGGTAATGTCAAAAATATTGCGTTCATCCACCGTCACCGCCAGGGCGTGCGGCTTCAGGCGCTTGCCCACGCAGGTCTGGCAGGGGACGCGCGTCATGTATTTTTCCAGGAACTCGCGCATTTCTTCGGAGCCAGTCTGCTGGTAGCGCCGTTCCAGGTTGGTCAGCACGCCTTCAAAAGCGGTCTGGTAGGTGCGTTCCCGCCCCTGATTGTTCACATAGCTCACGTCGATCTTTTTGCCGCGGGTGCCGTACAGGAATAAATCCTGCTGCGCCCGCGTGAGCGTGCGCCAGGGCGCATCCAGCGAAATTTGATACGCCTGGCTGAGGGCGCGGTACATGGTGGAAGCGATGCTGTCCGGTTCGATACTCCAGCCGTTGGCATCAATCGCCCCCTGGCGGATGCTCAAATCCGGGTTGGGCACCACCATGTCGCGGTCAAATTCCATCTTAAAGCCCAGCCCCTGGCACTCCGGGCACGCGCCCCCCGGCGTGTTGAAGGAGAAGGTGCGCGGCTCAATTTCCGGGATGCTGCCGTGCCCGTTCACACAGGCCAGCAGTTCGCTGAACAGAATATCTTTCGGCTGCGCGGCATCCGTCACATCATTCACGATCAGCACGCCTTCGCCCAGTTCCAGCGCCGTTTCGATGGCATCAGTCAGCCGCGACTCAAAGCCTTTGGCCTCTTCGCCGGCGGGGTCTTCAAATCGGCGCAGCACCAGGCGATCCACCACCACTTCGATATGATGGATGACATAGCGATCCAGCGTGATGACTTCTTCCAGTTCGCGGATGACCCCATCCACCCGTGCCCGCACGAAGCCGGACTTTTTGATGTCCTCCAGCACTTTTTCGTGGGTGCCTTTTTTGTTCTTGATGATGGGGGCCAGCAGGTTGATGCGCGTGCCCTCCGGCAGGGCCAGCACTTCATCCACCACCTGCTGAGCGCTCTGGGCGACCACTTCCTCGCCGCAGACGGGGCAGTGGGGAACGCCGATGCGGGCATACAGCAGGCGCAGATAATCGTAAATTTCCGTCACCGTCCCCACGGTGGAGCGCGGGTTGGCGCTCACACTCTTCTGGTCGATGGAGACCGCCGGGCTGAGGCCGTCGATCTGGTCAACATCCGGCTTTTCCATCAGCCCCAGGAACTGGCGGGCGTAGGCGCTGAGGCTTTCCACATAGCGGCGCTGGCCTTCGGCAAAGATCGTATCGAAGGCCAGCGAGGACTTGCCCGATCCTGACAGCCCGCTGATGACCACCAGTTGATTGCGTGGAATTTCGACATCGATATTTTTGAGGTTGTGAACACGCGCACCCCGAACGATGATTTTGTCCTGCATGGAGGTTCGTCCATTTACTCTATGTATGCGAAGATGCTGCTGGATAGAAGATGCTGCGTATTTTGGTAAGGGTTGAGCTTAGTATATCTGTTCTATTATAGCCAGAGTCATTATCATGACAACAGGGAGGATACCCCCAAAAGCTGACATCTAATGACAGGATCATCCGGGAGAGGCGGGCAGTGGCCGGGAGCGGGGCGGCAGGGCCGTTTTGCGCTCATCTGCTGCTCATATAAATGGAAAATGAGGCTGCTTTTCTCTTATCTGTGGTTTAACTTGATTTCATGCATCACCCATGCAGCCCGTCTATCCTTAGCGCAGTTAACGATTAACCGGGTTAACTATCAACAGAGTTAAACGTTAACAGGGCTAAGTATGAGTCACATTCGCGCGGAAGATGTCGCCAGAACATCCCTTAAAATTTTTCCCATCCTGGGGCGACTGATGGATGTTTACATGCGTCTGAGCGATTATGACCTGTCCACGGTGCAATTTGAGGTGCTGCTGATGCTGGATGCCCATGCACTTACGGTGAGCGAGCTGGCGCAGCGCCACAACGTTAGCGCCGCGTCCATGTCCAAGACGATTACCGTCATGGAGGAGCGCGGGTGGGTGCACCGGGAACGCAGCAGCACTGATCGGCGGATTGTGACGCTGGCGCTGACCGGCGAAGGCAAAAATGCCATGCTGGATGTGCAGCGCCACACGCTGGAGTATCTTACGCGCACCTTCAGCCACCTTAGCCCGGAAGAAATGCACGTGATTGATGCCGGCATTGAGATGCTCTCCAGAGCCTTTGCCATCCATGAAACTGCGCCCGACAGCAGTTGACCGCCACACCCTGACGTTAAAACGCATACCGCTGACCGGCGGGCAGGCCTCGCGTTTGCCCGGTTGAATAAAATTTGCCAGTTATACAGCTTGTTACGAGTGAGATCACATTGTTCGCTGATGCAGCAGGGGAAGAGAGACATGTCTACACGGGAAATTGTCGTTGAAAATTTGTTCAAGAAATATGGCGATTTTATCGCCGTCAACGGGGTATCCTTCCAGGTGAAGTCCGGCGAAATTTACGGCTTCCTGGGGCCCAACGGCGCGGGAAAATCGACCACGGTAGCCATGCTCACCACGCTGGCGCAGCCTACCTCCGGCACGGCCACCATTGGCGGCTACAACATTGCCACCGAGCAGGATTATGTGCGCCAGATCGCCGGGGTCGCGCTCCAGGAGATCGGTCTGGATCCGCTGATGCGCTCCATGGAACTGCTGACGATCCAGGGGCAGACCTTTGGCCTCACCCGCAAAGAAGCCCGCGCCCGTGGCGAAGAACTGCTGCGCCTGGTGAAGCTGGAAAAATTTACCGACCGCCCGGTGGGCAAGTACAGCGGCGGGATGCGCCGCCGCCTGGACCTGGCGCTGGCCCTGGTGCATGAGCCGGAAGTGCTGTTTCTGGACGAACCCACCACCGGGCTATCTGGAAGAAGCCGACGAACTGGCCGACCGCATCGCCATCATTGACGGCGGCAAAATCGCCATCGAAGGCACGCCCGAAGCGCTGAAAGCCGGCCTGGGCGGCGAAGCCATCAACATCACCTTCCGCGATGCCGATACGGTGCAGCAGGCCAAAGCCAACCTGGGCGATCTGGCTGACCGCATTCAGATTGACCGCAACATCCTCAGCCTGTACCTGAAGGGCGCGGCCGGGGCCGTGCCGGCGGTGGTCAACCGGCTGCAATCGGCGGATATTGAGCTGCTGTCGCTGACGCTGACGCAGCCGACACTGGATGATGTGTTCCTTCAGGTGACTGGCCAGCGCCTGTCCGCGGATGCTGTGCCGGAAACCGAAAACGAAGCGGCCGCTTAAGAGGGCCACCACCTGCCCGGCGCGGTGGCAGTTGTCCCGCGCCGGTTGAACGACCTGCATTCATTGCTAAACCAGTGTTGACGTATCCAGCCACAGGAGAATTCTGTTATGGCTTCTATCACCAGCACCCGTACCCTGTCCGCGGCCGGCAGCCAGCGCGCCGCCATCCGCAAAATGCCGTACCTGCACCAGGTTTCCATGATGACGTGGCGGGCCGTGCGCCTGACGCTGCGTAACCCGGCGGAGATCATCCCCGGCATCATCATCAGCATCTTCTTCCTGGTGATTTACCAGGACACCCTGGGCAACGCCTCCGGCTTTTTGCCGGGGCTGGCCGGGCGCAGCTACCTGGGCTTCATCCTGCCGCTGTCCGTGGTCAGCACCGCGCTCAGCGGGGCCAGCCTGGCGGGCCAGGCCATCGTGCGCGATATTGATAACGGCTACTTCGATAAGCTGTCGCTCACGCCCATCAGCCGGTCGGCCCTCATCCTGGGCCCGATGATCGCCGGGGCGCTGCTGCTGGTGCTGCAAACCAGCCTGGTGGTGGCGCTGGGTGTGGTGATGGGCCTGCGCCCGGAAACCGGCCCCCTGGGCATCCTGGTCATGCTGGGCTATGCGCTGCTCATCGGCGGGGCGTTCTCCGGGCTGACGGTGGGCGTGGCCCTGATGACGGGCAGCCCCGGCGCGACCGCCGGCAGCAGCTTCCTGTTCTTCCCGCTGTCCTTCCTCACCGCCACTTTCGTCCCGCTCAACCTGCTCAGCGGCTGGATTCAGACGGCGGCGACCTACAACCCCATCACCTACGTGCTGGAAGCCATGCGCGGGCTGATGCTCCAGGGGTGGGATGCCGAACAACTCATCCGCGGCGTGCTGTCCTGCGCGGTGATGGCCGCCATCACCTACAGCTTTGCCTTCTACGGGCTGCGCGTCCGCAGCCGCCGCAAGTAGCCTTCACGGCTGCCATACAAAAACGCCGGCACTGAGTCCGGCGTTTTTTGCGTCAGGGTGTGCCTGGCGGCAGCGCCACGGCAAACTGCCACGGCCCCTCCAGGCGATCCACAAACACCGCGCCGGTGATGTCGTTGATGACGTTATAATATGCGCCGTCCAGCAGTGCCGGCGGAATTTGCGCCAGCCGGAAGCCAAATTCACCATACCAGAAGACATTGGGCCCGGCCGGGGTTTCGCCGCCGGGGGTGCGGTAGACCTCCAGCTTAAAGCCTGCGTCCTCCATCGCCTGCTGGAACTGCGCCAGGCGGGCATCTGTCACCACAAACGCCGTCACCAGGCGGTCAATCTGCAGGTGCAGGGTGCCACCTTCGGGCGGGGGCGGCCCGTAAACGACCAGTTGCCCGCATCTGCGCCCATCGCTGCCCACGCCGCCTTCCGGGATGAACTCCAGCCTGTCCTGTGGCGGGTTCCCGGCGCTGGCGGTGGCGGGATACCAGGCTGTGGCCGTGGGCAGGGTGAAGCACAGCGCGGCCAGCGTCACCGACGGCGCATAATCCACCCGGCGCATCTCCATCGTGACTCCGGCGGCTGCGGCCACGCTGCTCTGTGTAACGCGCACCGCCGGGATGAAAGGCACGCTGAAGGTATATTCCAGCGCGAAAGGCGCAAGCGCCTGTGGGCGGTTCGGCTGATCCCCGCCACCGCCGCTACCGCCGCTACCGCCGCTACCGCCGCTACCGCCGCTGCCGCTACCGCCGCTGCCGCTACCACCGCCACCGCCACCGCTGATCGGTTGATCGCTGAAGGTAATGACCAGGCGCAAATTCAGCCGGCCGGTGGTCGTGGTGATGCCGCGGGCATCAAAACTGGCTTCGCCGCTGAACAAAAAGCGGTCGCCGCCGCCGCCACCCCCGCCGCCGCCACCCTGGATAAAATCGGGCGCGGGCAGCGCCTGCCCGGTTTCATCGAACAGTTGCACCGTGGTCGCGGCCGGCAGGATGACGCTGGCGGCATAATCGCCCAGGTAGCCCAGGGCGATCCGGTTGCCATCGGCATAGGCCCATTGCAGCGTCACCTGCACATCAGCCGCGGGGTGGCGCTGCGTCAGGTTGAGTTCGGTCGCCAGGTTGCGGCTGAGGATGGCGGTCAGGCCAGGATCGCTGTTGAAATAGGCGATGGTGCTGCCCGCCGGGCGCTGGCGGGCGATGAGGCCCGCCGCGCTGATGAGCAGCGCCAGCACCGCCGCCAGCGCCGCCCACTGCCACGCCCGGCGCGGCTGCCGTTTACGTTTGGGTTTATCAAAATGGGACATGACTGCCTCCTCCAGATGAACCGTATCGGGGATCGCCTCGCGGGCGATGTCTGCCAGCACCTGGCGAAACTGCGACTCGTTCATGATTGCGCCTCTTTTCGCCCGGCATGGCGGGCCTCCCACAGGGGTTGCAGCAGCCGCTTCAGGTGCTGGCGGGCGGCGTGCAGCCGCCATTTGATGGTGCCGGGGGGCGTGTTCAGCAGCCCGGCCATATCCTCCTCGCTCATATCGGCATAGTAGCGCAGCACAATGGCCGCCCGCTGCGGGGCCGGCAGGGCGGCCAGCGCCTGCTGTACGCTGGCCCGCAGTTCGCCCGCTTCCTGGTGCGCGTCCGGCGAAAGGCCGGGGTCAGGCAGCAGATCGGCAAAAGTCAGGTCAGTATCGCTGCCGGGCAGGGGGTCATCCAGCGAGAGCCAGCGCTGTGACCGGCGCAGCAGTTGCAGGGCATCGTTGGCCACCAGCCGCAAAAACCACGGTTCAAACGGGCGGCGGAGATCATACGTTTGCAGGCGCTGTGGCAGTTGCACAAACGCCGCCTGCACCAGGTCTTCCGCCTGCGCGCGCTCCCAGGTGATGAGGTACGCAGTACGCAGCGCCCGCAACTGGTACAGCTCGATCAGCACCGGCAGCCCGGTCAGATCACCCCGGCGTACCCGCTGCAACGCGGCCTCCACATGAGCAGGATTCACAGGCTGTCCGTTCTTTGCACAGGTTTCACACGCTATCTATGCCTGGCACCGCCCGGAGGTTTGAAATTGCCCGGCCACCCCCCAAAAAAAACCTCCGGCACAGGGCCGGAGGTGGTCAGGGACAGCGGGGCGGGGTTAATCGCCTTCGTTGATGTTCAGCGGGGTGGGCGATGGCGTGAGCGCCACCAGGGTGGCCGTCGCGTTCAGGTCGGCCTTTTGCTCATTCCACACCACATCGCCCAGGCCGCGCACGACCGAAACCCAGGTGCGCCCCGGCTTCAGCTTCATTGGCTCATTGTTGCCATACACCAGGAACAGCGCCGTGCCTTCATCGCGGTTGGGGCGATCCCAGAAGCCCTCATACACGCGCCCATCGCGGAACAGCAGCGCCTGATACAGGAAATTTTCTTCCGGTTCGCGCCACAGCCGCACCTGGAGCGATTCATAATTCGCTCCCTCCGGGAACAGGTCGGGGCGGCGTTCATGCACCGCCACGATCACCACCACATTATCCGCCCAGATCTGCTGGCCGTCGCCCCGGTCAAAATGGGCCACGCCATCGGTATAGCGCAGCCAGCGGCTGCTGGCCGGGTCGTACTGCCAGCGGGCATCCGTCTGGCCGTACCAGTCGATGAAGACATCATTGGCCGGCGTGCCACTCGTCGCATCCACGGCCGCGCTGAAGGCGAAGCCCCGCGCCTTAAAACCGCGATTGGTGCCGCGCTGCGTGGCAATATCCCACATCAACTGCGGGTTGCCGAACATGGTATGCTCAAAGGCCAGCCCTTCGCGCGGCAGGCGGCAGAAGGGGCTGGCCTGGCAGGTTTCCCCCTGCGGATCGCCAATGAAGGGCGAAATGAGCCGGAAAGGGTAATTTTGCAGGAACAGCCGCTGAATCGGCTCGCTGGTGCCAGAATAGACCAGGTTGCCGCGGTACATGGTCATCAGTTCCATATCCATCAAGCGCCCGGAACGGATCGACCCGACCAGCGGCGGGGTCTGCGACCGGAAGATGGCGGCGAAGCGCGTCACCCCGCCTTCGGCTTCATACTCATAGACCACATCCGCCAGATTGATGCCCGTTTGCGGGCGCACCACCGGCGGATAATTGGAGATTTTGACGATCAAATTCACGCGCTCGCGCGATGTCTGATCCACATATTCCAGCCCGGTGAGCGAATTGACATTATCCGGGTAGGAGAAGGGCCCCAGCGGCGTGGGGGTGGGGGTGGGCGTGTTAGTCGCGGTGGGGGTCGGTGTCCAGGTGGCGGTCGCCGTCGCGGTGGGCGTGGCGGTGGGGCCATCCGGGGTATTGGTGCTGAAGAAGCCCCCGCCGCCGGCCGAGGTGGGCAGGGCCGGGTTCGGCTGAATGCCACTGCTGCCGGCGGGCGTGTTGGTGGCGAACTGGCCCCGGGCCGGTTCCGGCGGCAGCAGCGTGAGGGCCACCAGGGCCAGCACCACGCAGATGAACAAAGGAAGCAGGCGTTGCATACAAACCTCAGGCACGATGATGGTCACAAACGGCGGTTCAGTATAAGACCCGCCCGCCCGAATGCACAGGGGCATATTGCGCCGGGAATGCTATAATGGGTCAGCCGCCGGGTAAGCGTCAGGCGGCACGGCCATCCACACAGGGGAGAGCATCCTATGGGGTCATCGCATCGTCGGCTGCTGCTGGTGTTCGCGCATCCCGACGACGAAAGTTTTGGCATGGGCGGCACCATTGCCCGGTATGTGGCCCAGGGGGTAGACGTGTATTATCTGTGCGCCACCGGCGGCGAAGTGGGCACCATCCCGCCCGCCATGCAGGGGCTGTACCCCACCGTAAAAGACCTGCGCCTGGCCGAACTGGACTGTGCCGCGCAAACCCTGGGCTTTAAAGAGGTGTTCCTGGCCGGCTACAAAGACAGCGGCATGATGGGCAGCCCCACCACCGCCGACCCCGACTGCCTGTGGTATCGCTGGCAGCAGGAGCCGGCCAGCGTCACGCGGTATGTGGTGGACATTATGCGCCGCGTGCAGCCGCAGGTGGTGGTCACGTTCAATAAGTATGGTGGTTATGGCCACCCGGATCATATCGCCATTCAACAGGCCTGCGAACAGGCCTTTCACCTGGCGGGGGAGGCGGCCTATGCGGCCGGCGACCGGCCCCCCTTCGCCCCGCAAAAACTGTACTATACCGCGCTGCCGGCCCGGGTGCTGCGCTTCCTGCTGTGGACGCTGCGCCTGCGCGGCATCGACCCGCGCCGCATGGGCACCAACAAAGATATTGATTTTCAGGCCGTGGTGGAGCATA
Organism: Anaerolineae bacterium; assembly: GCA_025454495.1. Classification (GTDB taxonomy): domain Bacteria; phylum Chloroflexota; class Anaerolineae; order Aggregatilineales; family Phototrophicaceae; genus JALHOR01. Next base: position 1,620 of record JALOOI010000107.1, on the reverse strand, counting down.
TCGAGCCGGTGCATACCCGCATCAACATTCAGGATTATCTGGCCGCCTGGGATGCCGCCAGCCAGTGCCACGCCAGCCAGGGCGGCGGCGGCTTCCTCAACCGGCTGCCCGGCTGGCTGCGCCGTCAGCTCATCCGCAGCCAGGGCTACACCCGGGTCCAGCCGGCCCCCGGCCATACCCGCATTGATGAGGATGATTTGTTCGCCGGGGTGGTGGCGCAGCCGCTGCGCCAGGAGGCAACGGCATGACGGCCGCGCCAGACCCGGAGCATGATCCCGACCCCGACCCCGACCCGACCGCTGCCAGAGCTTCGCGCATTCAGCGCCTGCTGGATGCCATTGATATGATTCAGGATAATCAGCGTGACCGGGCCGTGCCGCTGCTGCGCCAGTTGATCGGCGAAGACCAGAATTTTGAGGCGGCCTGGCTTTGGATGAGCGTGGCGGTCGATTCGCTGGATAAAAGCATCATCTGCCTGGATAACGTGCTGCGGATTAACCCGCACAATGTGGAAGCGGCCGGGGCGCTACACCGCCTGCGCCAGGCAGAAATGGGCGACGAGCGCCGGCGCATCGCCCTGCGCCAGGCCCGCGATACGGCCCTCATCCTGCTGTGGCTGCTGGTGTTTGGGCTGCTGTATGCCATCGTGCATTCTTACTGGACGATGCCCATCAGCCCCCGGGGGTAGCCCCCGGCCGCCCCTGCTGCTGCCCGTGATCGCTCTGGGCGTAATCCACAAACGCGCGATACAACCCCTGCGGCGCTTCCAGCCCCATGATGAACAGCGTCATCCGCAGCGGGTAATGCCCGGCCGCGATGCTGGCCGCCGAAGGCTGTATGCCGCCAATGGCCAGGGTGCGGACGGTGATGCCGGGCTGGCTGTAGGGGATGCAGGCAATCGCGCCGGGCAGGGCGGCCACCCGGGCCAGCGCGGCCGCCGGGGAGGGCACAATTTCCGCCACCGGCGCGACGCGCCGCTGCCCCATCACCAGCCGTTCCATCTCCAGCCGCAGCGCCGAGTCGGCCGCCGGGATGAGCAAATGCACCGGCAGCGCCGCCCCGCCCACCTGCTGCCAGTCGGTGGTAAAACCCTGGTACAGCCGCCGCAGGTCTTCGGTGGAGAGGGACTGCACCGGGTTGGCCGGATGCACGATGAAGATCAGCCCATCCTGGGCCAGCGGCGCAGCCCACAGGTCACTGCTGGCCGGCAGATGATGGCTGACCAGATAGGCCGCGTCCTGCGCCGGGCCTGCCAGCAGCCGGGACGGGCTGCCGGGGCGCGTGTCAAAACGCACAGCGGGCTGTAAGGCCTGGAAGCCCTGCGTCAGCCGCAGCACGGTGGGGGCAGCTTCCGGGGTGGTATACAGGGATAACCATGTTACCGACCGGGTGGCAGGGGGGGGCAGGGCCGGGGTGCTGCATCCGGTCAGGGTGGTCAGCACCAGGGTCGCCAGGATGCGGGCTGTCCGTTTCATAGCGGTGCTGATCCGGTTTAAGGCCGGGAAAGATACTGCCTCAAAAATGCATCGGTATACTGGCGCAGCGTTCCATTCAGGATCGCCTGGCGCATCTGGCGCACATGCTCGATGAGAAAATGGACGTTGTGCAGGCTGAGCAGGT
>JALOOI010000318.1 GCA_025454495.1 Anaerolineae bacterium | reverse complement strand
GGTGGGCGCAGTGTACCAGATGACGAATGTTTACAGCTTTGAAGCCATGAATGGTTATGGTTATCCTTCTTCGCTGCTGACGCATCTGCTCACCGGCATCTTCGCCGGGGTGGTGCTGGCGCTGGTGAATGTGCTGCTGCTGGGCCTGGCCAACGGGATGCTGCTGCTGTTCCTCAACCGGCTGCTGTTCAAAGAATACTGGCCGGATCTGTCGCTGCCGCAGTATAAAACGCTCATCACCGGGCTGGTGCTGCTGTTTACCCTGGTGGCCGGGGCGGTGGTGACGGGCTTCATCGGTGCGCCGCTGGCGGCCATCCTGGCAGCGCGGGCGGCCCGGCAGTATGCCAACTGGCTGTACTACGCGGACAAAGCCAAACGCAAGCACGCTGAGGCGGTGTGAGGGCCGGCGCGGGCATGGTACAATGGCGGCCCTTACTGCCCGCCGGAAAGAGATAGCTCCATGCCCGCCGTGCATCAGGCACAGTTTCGCGTCCGTCATTATGAGTGTGATGGCTACGGACACCTGAACAATGTGAATTATGTGCGCTATATGCAGGAAGCCGCCCTGGAAGCCTCGGCGGCAGTCGGCTGGCCGCCGGCCCGCTACCGTGACCTGGGCCAGCGCTGGCTCATCCGGGAAACGCGCCTGGAATACCTGCTGCCCTTCTTCTATGGCGATACGGTGGCGATCACTACCTGGGCGGACGATTTTCGCCGGGTGCGCTCGCGCCGGGTGTATGAGTTTCGCCGCGCCGGGGACGACGTGCTGCACGCCCGCGCGGAGACGGAATGGGTGTACGTGGACACCGCCACCGGGCAGCCGGCCCGCATTCCGCCGGCGATGATCGCGGATTTTGCGCCGGCCGGCCCGGCCGCCGGGGCCCGCCGGCCGCCCTTCCCGCCGGCCCCGCCCCCGCCGGCAGAAGTGTACCGGCTGGTGAAGCGGGTGGAATGGCGCGATATGGATACCGAAGGCCATGTGAACAACGCGGCCTATTTTGCCTATCTGGAAGATGTTTCCACCCAGGTGGGGCGGCATTTCGGCTGGTCGATGCCGCGCATGATCGACAGCGGCTTTGTGATGATCCTGCGGGATTTGCACCTGTGCTATCTTCAGCCGGCCCGCATGGATGATGACCTCGAAATCGCCTGTTACCTCAGCGATGCCCGGCGCGTCTCGGCGCTGCGGCATTACAGCATCCGGCGCACCGCGGATGCCGCGCTGCTGGCGCAGGCCCGCGGGCTGTGGGTGTGCTTTGACCTGGCCCGGCAGCGGCCGATGAAATTCCCGGCCGCCTTCGCCCACGATTTTGCCCGCAACATCACCCCCGGCCCGGCCTGACGGCCCCCCGGCTGGAACTTCTTTTCTGGCGGGGCGCGTGCTATGCTTGCGCCATACCGGGATGGTACCTGTCCCTGAGCAGGATGATAAAACGATGCCTCTGTTCGTGGTGTTTGTGTTTGGCGCGGTGATTCTGGGAGCCGGGGCCATGCTCTCGCCGGCGCTGCCCACCCGGCAGCCGCGGATTGGCGTGGCGGCGGTGGTGGCGGTGGCGCTCATCATTGGCGGGGCGCTGTTCTGGCAGTCGCTGTTTGGCGGCGATACGCTGGTGATTGATTATGTGCTGTTCGCGCTGGTGATGTTCGTCGTCCTGGGGGGCACTTTTTCGCAGGGGCAGGCCCGGGCCGAAGCCGACGGCGGCGACCTGCCGGATGCCGACCAGGGCTGGACGGGGCCGCAGGATTTGCTCTTTTTTGGGCTGGTGGGGCTGGCGCTGCTGGTGCTGCTGCGCTACCTGGCCCCGCCGGCCAGCGATGCCACGCTGTCGCCGGGGCTGGAACTGCTGACGGGCTACCTCAGCCAGCAGCTCAGCCAGCCGCGCCCCTTCATTCAGGAGAGTGTGGCGGCGGTGGTAGCGCTGCTGAGCCTGTGGGCGGTGTATGACCTGGGCGGCGAACTGCGCGATAAGCGTACCGGGCGGGCCCTGGGGCTGGTGGCGCTGCCGGGCATCCTGGCGCTGTTCGCCGGTGGCCAGTTTATGCTGCTGCTGAGCCTGGCCTTTTGCAGCGCCTGGCTGCTGTTTGTGCTGCGGGTGCAGCGGCTGGCGCTGTGGCAGGATGTGCTGGCCGGCGGGCTGATGCTGGGGGCGACGCTGTATGCCGGTGTGCCGGCGCTGGTGGCGGCGCTGCTGGCCGGCGCGGCGTGGTGGTTCTTCGTGCGCGGGTACGATGCCGCCCCGGCTGAGCTACCGCCGCCGCGCCGTTACGGGGCCGCGGCCGCGCTGCCGGGCATCGCCCTGGCGGGCACGCTGCCCTGGCTGGTGGCGCAGGGGGCCGCCGTGGCCGCTTATGCCGGCGACCTGCTGATGGGGGCCACGGTGCTGCTGGCGCTGCTGGCCGGCACGCTGGCCGGCGGGTTATTCCTGCTGGCCGTGTGGCAGCGCTGGCTGCCCCCGGCCGTCCGCGACAGCCTCTACCGCAGCTATTATCCGCTGGCCTTCATCGCCGGGGGGGTGCTGCTGGTGCTGTTCCTGCTGCTTTAGCCGCGCCGCAGCGCCGCCATCATCTCCAGCAGCAGCACCTGCACCGCTTCCAGTTCTTCGGCCGTATCCAGCGCCGTGGCCAGCGTCAGCGTGGGGCGCGGCCGCTGCGGCGGGAAGCGCTCGTCCGGGGGCAGCAGCGCATTCAGCCGCTCCAGCACCGCCAGGCGCTGCGCCGGGTCGGTATAGGGCGGGTATTTGCTCAGGTAATCCAGCGGAATTTGCAGCGCCGGGTGGCGCATATAGGCCAGCAGCGAAAACACGGTGAGGCTGTGGCCGTCCGGCGTGCGGACGCGGGCATGAAAGGCCGGGGTGTGCCGCCCGCCGAACACCACTTCATCGGCGTGCTTTTGCGCCCAGGTGTATAAATCCTGCGCCAGCAGCGCCAGCAGTTTCCCCGGCGACATTTGCTCCAGATAGGCGAAAAAATTGCTCTCATCCGGGCCGGCGCTGGTGCGAATGATGGGTTCTGACGCGGCGGCGCTGCCAGTGGCGGCGCTGGCGGTGGCGTTCCCGGCCATGGCCGGGCGCAGAGCCGCGCTCAGTTTGGCCAGCGCCGGGGCATACTCGCCGGTGAAATCGGTAAACTGGCGGGTGATGAGGGGCAGCGGCAGCGGCACGGCTTCCAGCCGGGCGATGAACAGCGGCCGGTTTAAATCCAGCGCCAGCAGCACTTCGCGCTCCACCCATTCAGATTCGCGGGCCGCCCGCGAGATGACCACCACGACGGCCGCGCAGCCTTCCACCGCCGCCTGAATTTCGGCCACCCAGCGCTCACCATCGCGCAGCGCTTCCAGATCGACCCACACGTGGAAGCCGGCCGCCTGCAAATCATCGGTCAACTGCTGCGTGAAAACATTGTTTTTGCTGCTGTGGCTGATAAACACATACGGCGCGGGCACGCGCATGAGGCCTCCTGGAGCGGCGGCCGGCACCGGGTTGTGGGGTGCGGCAGCGCCGGGTGATAACAGAACAGATGTATTATGCAGCAGACGGGCTGCGCCGTCAATCGGTGGCGGGGCGGGTGGCGAGGATGCCGTCCAGCAGCGTCAGCAGGCCCTGCTCCAGGCTGGCCCGGCTGCTGCCGCGCTGCTGCTGAAAGCGCACTGTCTG
>JALOOI010000106.1 GCA_025454495.1 Anaerolineae bacterium | reverse complement strand
TTCGCCCTATGGGAGAAGGGGCCGGGGGATGAGGGCGTAGCGGGGGATGAGGGCGTAGCGGGGGATGAGGGCGGAGCGGGGGATGAGGGCGTAGCGGGGGATGAGGGCCGCAGCGGGGGATGCGGGCAATCGGGGGATGCGGGCCGCAGCGGGCACGTTGCCATGTGCCCCCGGTGCGTTATAATCCCCGGTATGGATCGTCCATACGGAACGGACAGCGCTTATGAACGTGCCCGTGCTGGAAGTACGCGGCATCACCAAACGGTTTCCCGGCATTCTCGCCAACGATCATATTGACCTCACGCTGCACAAAGGCCGGGTGCTGGGGCTGCTGGGCGAAAATGGCGCGGGCAAAAGCACGCTCATGAACCTCATCTACGGGCTGTATCAGCCGGATGAGGGCGAAATTCGCGTGAATGGCCAGGCCATCCAAATTCACAACCCGCGCGATGCCATCCAGGCCGGCATCGGCATGGTGCACCAGCATTTTCAACTGGTGGACGTGCTGACTGTGACCGAAAATGTGATGCTGGGCAACGAAAGCACCACCGGCCCCTTTTTACGGCGCTCCGTGGCCCGCGCCCGCATCGAAGAGATTTCGAAGCGCTATCAACTCAACGTCAACCCGGATGCCCTGGTGCGCGACCTGCCGGTGGGCATTCAGCAGCGGGTGGAGATCATCAAGGCGCTGTACCGCAACTGCGATATTTTGATCCTGGACGAACCAACCGCCGTCCTCACCCCGCAGGAGATCGAAGGCCTGTTCGCCATCATGCGGACGCTGCTGGAACGCGGCGTGAGCATCATTTTCATCAGCCATAAGCTGAAAGAAGTGCTGGAAATTTGCGATGACATTACCGTGCTGCGCCGCGGCAAAGTGGCCGGCCAGGCCGACCCGCAAACGTCCACGCCGCAAACGCTGGCTTCGTTGATGGTGGGGCGCGATGTGCTGCTGGAAGTGGCCAAAGCCCCGGCCACGCGCGGCGAAACGGTGCTGAGCCTGCATGATCTGGTGGTGCAGGATGAACGCGCGGTGCCGGTGGTGAAAGGCGTATCGCTGGAGGTGTACGGCGGCGAAATTCTGGGGCTGGCCGGCGTGCAGGGCAACGGCCAGACGGAACTGGTGGAAGCGCTCACCGGGCTGCGGCGGCCGGTGGCCGGCCGCGTGCGCCTGCTGGGCCACGATATTACCGGGGCCAGCCCGCGCACCATCACCGCCCTGGGCACGGCCCACATCCCCGAAGACCGCCAGAAAATGGGCATGGTGAAGCCGTTCCAGATCATGAAAAATCTCGTCCTCAATACTTATTACCAGTCGCCCTTCGCCCGCGGCCTGCTGGTGGATGACGGGGCCATCGCCGCCAGTGCCCGCGACCTGGTGGCACAATACGACGTGCGCCCGCCCAACATCTACAACAACATTGGGTCGCTCTCCGGCGGCAACCAGCAAAAAGTCATCGTCGCCCGCGAACTCTCGCGGCCGGTGCGCCTGCTCATCGCCGCGCAGCCCACCCGCGGGCTGGATGTCGGCTCGATTGAGTTCATCCACCGCCAGCTTATCCGTATGCGCGATGCCGGCGTGGCCGTCATCCTGGTCTCGTCTGAGCTGGATGAAATCCTCAGCCTGGCGGATCGCGTGGCGGTGATGTTCGACGGACATATCATTGACGTGCTGCCCATCGAGCAGGCGGATCGTAACACGGTCGGTCTGCGGATGGCGGGCAGCCTGGGCTGAGAGGGCCATCATGACACCCACCACCACACCCCCGCGCACCCCGCCTCCCGGCCCGGTACGCCTGTGGCAGCGCGTCTCCGGGCGCATGGTACCGCTGCTGGCGGTCATCACGGCCTTCCTGGCCGGCATTCCGCTGATGATTATCACCGGCGGCGATGGCGATGTGGGCCGCGGGCTGCGCGTGGCCGGCAGCGCCTACAGCGCCCTCATCGAAGGCGCGGCCGGGCTGGCCATCAATGATGTGGTCGATCCTGAGGATGTGCGCTTCATTCGCCAGTATGCCGCCACCCACGAGATCGACAGCGGCCGGCTGACGCGCCAGGCGCGGCCCTTTGAAGCCGTCGCCAGCCTCATCACCGATCAGGGCAGCGACCGCCTGGCGACGTATCTGGCATTTCGCCAGCAGTACCCGCTGACCGAAGAGGACTATACCGCCTTCGCTGAACAACTGCCGGCCATCCGGCTGGCGGGCGAACCGACCATCCGGGCCCTGGGCGCGGGCACGCTGGCCGCGCTGGCAGCGGCTGATGTGTCCCGCGGGGACGTGCGCGATCTGGCGGCGCTGGTGGCCGGCAAAACCACCCTCACCGCTGCTGAACGCACCGCCGCCGCCGCCCTGTGGCCCGCCCTGGCCACGCTGGATGAAGCCGCACTGACGCAAACGCTGGCCGACCTCACGCAGATTCACACCGTGGGGCAGGTGCTGTTGCAGCGCTACTATGATACGCTGCTGCGGCTGGACGCGCTCAACCTCGGCCTGAACAGCCCGGAAGCTGACCTGATCCTGGAGATCAGCGCCCGCTACAGCGATATTGACCAGGCGGCCGTGGCCCTGCCCGATCTGGAAGCCTCCGGGGTGACGGATGCCGTGGCGCTCAGCCAGAATTTTCGCCTGCTGGATAACCTGTACGCCATCGGCTATTTAACCGCGCCCACGGTCAATGTCGCCCTCAGCGACGAACTGCCGGCCCTGCTGGCCACCGATCTGGTGATTCGTCGCCCTGGTGAGCGCATTCTCACCGGGCGCGGGCTGGCGGCGGCCCCGCTCGGCACGGTGACGGATGAAAGCCTGCCGGCCGACCAGCAGGTGCCGGTGGTGTTCGTGCGCCTGGGCGGCAGTGCGCTGCTGTTCCTGCCGGATAACCTGGAAGCCACGCTGGTGAAGGCCATCCCCTATATCATCGCCGGGCTGGCGGTGGCCCTGGGCTTTAAGGCCGGGCTGTTCAACATCGGTGCCGAAGGCCAGCTTCACATCGGCGCGATTCTGGCCGCCTGGGCGGGCTTTGCGCTGCTGGGTGTGCCGCCGCTGCTGCATATCGCCCTGGTGATCGCCGTGGGCATCGTGGGCGGCTTTTTCTGGGGCACCATTCCGGGCCTGCTCAAAGCCTTCACCGGGGCCCACGAAGTGATTACCACCATCATGCTCAATTTTATTGCGCTGTGGCTGGTGGACTGGCTCATTAAGTCCGACACGCCCATCCTGCTGGGCGACCCGGCGGCCAGCGTGCCCAAAACGCCCGCGCTGCTGGAGAGCGCCATGCTGCCCGGCATGAACACGCTGCCCTGGTGGGTGTTTCTGGTGGCGGCGCTGCTGGTCTTCGCCGTGCAGGTGGCCGGGCGCGGCGGGGCGCTGAACCTGCGCACGCTGCGCCGGCCGCTGCTGCTGGCGCTGGTGACGTTCTTCGGCGGGCTGTTCGTGGCCGCCATCACCGTGCGCGGGGCGCTGCATGTGGGCTTCATCCTCATGCTGCTGGCCATCTGGCTGACCGATGTCTTCCTGGAGCGCACCACCCCCGGCTTTGAATTACGCACCGTGGGCTTAAACCAGTGGGCCGCCCGCTATGCCGGCATGAGCGTCCCGCTGAATGTGGTGCTGGCCCTGGCGCTGAGCGGGGCCCTGGCCGGGCTGGCCGGCGCGGTGGAGGTCAGTGGTTCCACCCATGTGATGTACCCGGCCATGTTCGCCACCTACGGCTTCGATTCGATTGCGGTGGCGCTGCTGGCCCGCACGAACCCGCGCAATATGATCTGGGCCGGCATTCTGTGGGGCGGGCTGCTCACCGGCGCACCGTTGATGCAGGTGCGGGCGGATATTGCCATTGACCTGGTGAAGATCATCCAGGCGCTCATCATCATGTTCATCGCCGCCGACCAGATCATTCGCTTTCTGTGGCGCGTGCCGGAAAAGACGGCCGACGATGACCTGAAATTTACAACCGGATGGGGCGGTTAAACCATGACGACGACGACGCTGGAGACACCCAAACGCCGGTACGGCGGTTACACCTTCACCCGCAAGCGCACGCTGGCGCTGTTTTTGCTCATTCTGGCGGCCTTTATGCTGTTCGGTGGCCAGAACATCGCCCCGGCAGCGACCACCACGCTCACCTTGCAGGCCGGCAACATTGATACGGTGTCGAAAATTGTGGTGCCCACGCTGCCCTACGTGACGATCATGGGGCTGTTCTTCGTGGCCACGGCCGCGCTGGCCCTGCTGCCGCAGCCGGGGCTGGCCCGCCTGTCCACCGCGCTCATGATCGTGGCCGGGGTGGTGGTGATCCCGACGATGGTCATCGTGGCGGCGGCGGGCAGCGCCACCAACATCATGACGCTGCTCACCGAAAGCCTGCAACTGGCCACGCCCATCGCCATCGGCGCGATGGCCGGCATCTGGTGCGAGCGCTCCGGCGTGGTCAACATCGCCATCGAAGGCATGATGCTGTTCAGCGCCTGTTTTGGCTTCACCGTGCTGTTTTACCTGCGCGATGCCGTCCCGCCCGACCAGATCGGCCAGGTGCAGTTGATCGCGCTGGCGGTGGCGGTGCTGTGCGGCGGGCTGGTGGCCGTGCTGCACGCCTGGCTGTCCATCACCTTCGCCACCGACCAAATCGTCAGCGGCACGGTGATTAACATTCTGGCCCTGGGCGTAACCAGCTTCATCCGCCGGGAATATTTGCTCTCCACCGAAGGCGGTTTCCCTACCTTCTCCAATGTGTACGTGCCCATCCTGCGCGATATTCCCATCCTCGGCGAAGCCTTTTTCACCGGCAACAAGCCCATTTTTTACCTCATGTTCCTCATCATCATCGGCACGCACGTTATTTTGTTCTATACCCGCCTGGGGCTGCGCATCCGGGCGGTGGGCGAACACCCCTCCGCGGCGGATACCCTGGGGATTAACGTGAACCGGGTGCGCTGGCTGAGCGTGTTCGTGGGCGGCATGATCGCCGGGCTGGCCGGGGCGTGGTTTTCGCTGGAAGCCACCGGCCGCTTTAACGACAACATGACCAACGGGGCCGGCTTCATCGCCCTGGCCGCCATGATCTTTGGCAAGTGGACCCCCTTCGGGGCCTTCGCCGGGGCCATCCTGTTCGGCTTTGCCAGCGCCCTGGGCACCCGCTTCCAGATTTTGAACGTGGGTGTGCCGGTGCAGTTTTTGCAAATGGTGCCCTACATCGTTACTCTGGTGGTGCTGGCCGGGCTGGTGGGGCGGGCTTTTCCGCCTAAAGCGGTGGGTACCCCGTATAAGAAAGAATAATCCCGGAGGCGGCCGCTATGCCCGCTGCATTCGACCTGATCGGTAATCGCTATCAGCTCATCGCCCCCCTGGGGCAGGGCGGCATGGGCGTTGTTTACCGGGCGCTCGACCGGCTGACCGGCCAGAAAGTGGCCCTCAAGCGCGTGCTGCTGGCGGCGGAAAATCTCATCTTCAATTCCCGCCAGCAGCATGATGACCCGCGTTTTGCCCTCGCCCAGGAATTTCGCACCCTGGCCAGCCTGCACCACCCCGGCATCATTGATGTGCTGGATTACGGCTTTGACCAGGCCCGCCAGCCCTACTTCACCATGCAACTGCTGGAAGAAGCCCGCACGCTGTATGAAGTGGCCCACACCCGCGTCGTCAGCGACCGGGCCCATATGCTGCTGGATATATTGCAGGCGCTGGCCTATTTGCACCGCCACAACATCATCCACCGTGACCTGAAGCCGGCCAATGTGCTGGTTGACCATACCGGGCGGCTGCGCCTGGTGGATTTTGGCCTGGCCGCGGCCCAGGGCCGCACCAGCCATCTGGTGGGCACGCTGGCCTACATCGCCCCGGAGATGCTCCAGGGCGGCACCATCACCCGCGCTTCCGACCTGTACGCGGTGGGGGTGATCGCCTATGAATTGTTCGCCGGGGTGCATCCTTTCCGCACCGGCAGCGTGCATCTGCTGATGCACGACATCAGCCACCAGTCGCCCGACCTGGATCGGCTGCCACCGGCCGCGCCGGGTATGCCCGTCACCCTGCGCGATATTGTGGGGCGGCTGCTGGAAAAAGACCCGGTGGATCGTTACAGTTCGGCCGATGCGGTCATCGAAGACCTGTGCCAGGCGTTTCGGCTGCCGCTGCCCGAAGAAACGCCGGAAGTGCGCGAGAGCTTTTTGCAGGCGGCGGCCTTCGTGGGCCGCCACGCCGAAATGAACCAGCTTACCGCGGCGCTGGAGGAGGCCATCGAGGGGCGCGGCAGCCTGTGGCTGGTGGGCGGCGAAAGCGGCGTGGGCAAAACCCGCCTGCTGAGCGAATTACGCACCACCGCCATGGTGCGCGGCGTGCTCACCCTGCACGGCCAGGCGCTGGAAGCCCGCGGCCTCTCCGATGAGGTGTGGGAACGCCTGGCCCGCCAGCTCATTCTGTCCGCCGAAGTGACCGAGGTCGAAGCGGCCATCCTGCGGGATTTGCTGCCGCAAATCCATACGCTGCTGCCCGGTCTGCGCCTGCCAGACATCCCCCCGCTGGACGGCCTGGCCCGCATTCAACGCCTGGTGTATGCGGCCGCCAATGCCATCCAGCGCCAGAATATGCCGGTGCTGCTGATTCTGGAAGATTTGCACCGCGCCACCAGCGACCTGGAGCCGCTGCGCCAGCTTCAGGTGTTTATTGACGCGCTGCCGCTGATGGTGGTGGCCAGCTATCGCAATGACGAAGCGCCCGACCTGCCCGAACTGATGCCCGGCACCCGCGACATCCTCTTAAAACGGCTGGATGCCACCAGCATGGTGGAACTGGCCGTCTTCATGCTGGGCGATGCCGGCCGCGAGCCGGATTTGCTGGAACTGCTCCAGCGCGAAACCGAAGGCAACGTCTTTTTCCTCATCGAAGTGCTGCGGGCCCTGGCGGAAGAAGCCGGCCACCTCAGCGATATTGGCTATCGCCAGCTTCCGCAGACTGTCTTCACCGAAGGCATTCGCTCCATTGTGCGGCGGCGGCTGGCCCGGCTGCCGCTGGATTATCACCCCATGCTGCGCGTGGCGGCCGTCTTCAGCCGGCAAATTAACCCGGACATCCTGCGGGCCATTGACGATGAATTTGACCTGGAAGACTGGCTGACGCGCTGCGCGGCCGTGGCCATGCTGGAAAAGCGCGAGGGCGACCAGTGGCAGTTTGCCCATGACAAGCTGCGCGAAGGGCTGCTGCTGGAGATCGCCGAGCGGGAACGCGCCCAGTTGCATCGCCTGGTGGCGGAAGCCATTGAAACCGTGTACCCGGACGTAACCTCTTTCTATACCGATCTGGCCTATCACTGGCGCGTGGCCGGCAATACCGGGCGGGAAAAACACTATGCCCGCCTGGCCGGGCGGCTGCTGCAACGCACCGGCAACTATCAATCGGCGCTGGCGCTGCTGGATCGTGTGCTGGCGCTGACCCCGGCGGCCGAAGTACGCGAAACCGCCACCCTGCTGATCGACACCGGGGCGCTGCACCAGTACCTGGGCAACCTGGCGCTGGCGGAAGAACGCCTGGAGCGCGGCGTGCTGCTGGCCAAAAATCTGCCGGAGCCGGGCCTCATTGAGCGGGCGCTGCGGGCCCTGGCCCAGGTGGATCATGGGCGGGGCAATTACGAAGCCGCGCTGCTGCTCATCGACGAGAGCGAAGCGCTGGCCCGGCAGATGCAGCAGCCGCCGCGCATCGCCGAAAATCTCATCCTGCGCGGCCGCGAGATGGTGCGCCAGGGCCGCTTTACCGTCGCGTTTGACCTGTTCCACGAAGCGCTGACGCTGTTCCAGCAGGGGGGCTATGCCGCCGGCACCGCCGAGGCGCTGCGGCTGAAAGCCTGGGCCGCCCTGCTGCTGGATCAGGTCGATCTGGCCTATGCCTGCATCAATGACGGGCTGGACGCAGCCAAATCCGCCGGCCTCATCAGCGCCATTGCCGGCCTCAATTCGTTGCAGGGCTACATCTGGCACCGGCGCGGCCAGCTTGAACGCGCCCGCGCCGCCCTGGAAGAATCGCTGGCGCTGGCCCGCAAAAGCGGCCTGCGCTACGTCATCATCGAAAGCCAGCTTGCGCTGGCGCGGGTGCTGGCCGACCAGTACCACCTGGACGAAGCCCAGGCCTGCTGCCGCGCGGCCCTGTATGACGCAGTGCAGTATCACCTGATGCCGCGCCTGCTGGCCGCCCTGGTGGAATTTGCCCGCATTGCGCTGCACATTGGCGACCCCGTGAAAAGCGCCGAACTGCTGGGGCTGGCGCTGCATCATCCCGCCTCCCGTACCGAGGTGAACGAACTGTTCGGCCAGCCCGTGCTGCGCCTGCTGCAAGAACTGCTTGCGCCGGAAGACCTGGCCGCCGCCCTCCAGCGCGGGCGCGGGCTGAATATCGATACCGCCGTGATCGACCTGCTGGCCGACACGCGCCGCCGGGGCACCGGCGGCTGACCGGGCGGCGCAGGCTGGAAAGCCGTTAGAAATGCGCCGCCGTGGCATTTGTAATGCATATCTCAAGGTTTGTACGTGCTGTCCTGCGCTATCATAAGCACAGGGTGCGTGGCACGGTGGCCGCCCCCATTTAGCTGCGGCCTTCGGAACGCATAATCTTATGCATGTCTCAAGCCTCATGAGTGGATAATGAATATAAAATAAATATCGGTTTATTGCAATTTTCGCCCACCCCGTATCTGGCGAGGACTGACCATGCAGGGTCTGATGCACTTTCTGAATGCCCGTTTACAGCGCCGGCTGGTGGGTCTGTTCACGCCCATGATCGTCATTCCGCTGCTGCTGCTGGCGACGCTGTTCGGCACCCAGTTTTATAACGCGCTGGCCGCCGCCCGCGACGATGCCGAAGAAGCGCAAATTCGCCAGCAGTTTGATGAAATCAACGAATTTACCAGCGTCCTGGCGGACGATGTGCGCCTGCTGTCGGCGCTGCCCACCGTGATCGAGTTCGGGCAGATGCTGGTGACGGCCGAAACTGACCCGGCGCAGGTGGCGGACGTAACGGGACGGGTGCAAAATGCCTTCGTGGCCCTGTCTCAGACCCGCGGCCTATACGAAAAAATCCGCTTTATTGATGTGAACGGGGTCGAGCGTGTGCGCGTGGATGGCGATGGCACCACGTCCAGCATCATCCCGGCCGACGAACTCCAGGACAAGTCCGACCGCGATTATTTCGCCGCCACCATCAGCCTGCCGGAAGGCACGCTGTACGTGTCGCCGCTGGATTTGAACCGCGAAGGCACGCCGCCGCAGATCGAACTGGGTGCCGACGGCAACCCCATCCCGGTGATCCGTTACAGCACGCCGGTGTATGTGCTCAACGAAGCCACCGGCCGCCGCGAACTGGCCGGCATGGTCATCACCAACGCCTACGCCGCCGATCTGCTGGCCATCGTGGAGCAGGAAGCGCAGGCCAATGAATTTTCCTTCCTGGTGAACCAGGACGGCTATTTCCTGTACAGCAACCTGGCCAGCGTGGCCACCTTCGGCTTTGAGACCGATTTACCCGCCGCCGCCAGCGCCCCCATCGCCCGGCTGAGCGACCTGCTGCCGGCAGAAGCCGGCCGCATCGCCGGCATCTCCCTCGTCACCGAAGAAGCCCTGTTCGCGGCGGACGCGGAATTGCCCCATGTGGATGCCACCGTGGGCGAGGTGGCTTCGGTGGTGCATTACCTGAAGCTGCTGCCCGAAGGAGCCGCCCCCGGCGCGTACTGGCTCATCATCAACGCGCACAGCCAGGCCGCCCTGTTCAACCAGATTCAAACGGTGACGTTTTT
Organism: Anaerolineae bacterium; assembly: GCA_025454495.1. GTDB lineage: Bacteria > Chloroflexota > Anaerolineae > Aggregatilineales > Phototrophicaceae > JALHOR01. The sequence continues at coordinate 3,585 of JALOOI010000106.1, read as the reverse complement.
CGCCGGGGTGCTGCTGCTGGCCGCGCTGCTGGTGCTGGTGCTGCTGGTGAACGCCATCGCCCGCAGCGTGACGCGGCCGCTGGCCCTGCTGGCCGGGCAGGCCGGGCGCATCGCCGGCGGCGATTTAACCCTGGCCGAAGATGATAGCATCGCCACCCGCAGCGACGAAATCGGCACCCTGGGCGGCGCGTTCAATACCATGGCCGCCCGCCTGAAAGATGTGCTCGGCTCGCTGGAAAACCGCGTCGCCGCCCGCACGGCCGACCTGCAAACCGCCGCCGATATTGCCTCCGCCGCCAACCAGGTGCGCGAAGAAGCCGACCTCATCAGCCTGACGGTGAACCTCATCCGCGACCGCTTCAATTTTTATTATGTGCAGGTGTACCTGCTGGACAGCGAGCGCCAGTATGCCGTGCTGAAAGACGGCACCGGCTATGTGGGGCGACGGCTGCTCTCCCGTGAGCATAAACTGCCCATGAACGGTAAATCGCTGGTGGCCACCGCCATCCACAGCGGGCAGCCGGTGCTGGTGCAGGACACCCGCAGCGATGCCACCTTCCTGCCCAATGACCTGCTGCCCGAAACCCGCGCCGAGCTGGTGGTGCCGCTGCGCTCCCGCGAAACCATCATCGGGGCGCTGGATATTCAGCACAGTGTGGTGAACGCCTTTGACCCGGAAACGCTGCAATTGTTCCAGACGCTGGCGGAACAACTGGCCGTGACCTTTGAAAATGTGAAGCTGTTTGAAGACACCGAGCGCCGCGCCCGCGAACTGGAAACCGTGGCCCTCACCGGCATCGAAGCCACCCGCACGCTGGATATTAACGCCCTGCTGCGCTCGGTGGTCAAGCTCACCCGCGATAACTTCGCGCTGTACCACGCCCACATTTACCTGACGAATGACACCACCGGCTACCTGGAACTGGCCGCCGGGGCCGGCGAGGTGGGGCAGCAAATGCTGGAACAGGGGCATCGCATCGCCCTCAACCACCCCGCCTCCATCGTGGCCCGCGCCGCCCGCACCGGCGACAGCGTGACCGTGAATGATGTCGCCGGCGATGTCAATTTCCTGCCGAACCCGCTGCTGCCCGAAACCCGCGCTGAACTGGCCGTGCCGCTGAAACTGGGCGAGACCGTGATCGGCGTGCTGGATGTGCAGTCCACCACCACCGGGCGCTTCAGCGACAGCGAAACCCGCGTGATGATCACGCTGGCCAGCCAGATCGCCGTGGCGGTGCAAAATGCCCGCACCTTCCAGCGCGTGCAGCAGGCGCAGCAGACCATCGCCGAAAACGCCAGCCGCCTGGCGGCCGTCACCCGCAACTATCCCAACGGGGCCATCGTCCTGTACGATCACGAGTATCGTTACCTGCTGGTGGATGGCCAGGGGCTGGCCGAAGCCGGCCTCAGCAAAGAGGGCATGGAAGGCAAAACGCTGTACGAAGTCTTCCCGCCCGCCGTGGCCGACACGGTGCGCGTGTCTTACCAGGCCGCCCTGCAGGGGCAGGAGACCAGCGCCGAAACCACCTTCGCCGGCCGCATTTACCAGACGCTGAACCTGCCGGTGAAAGACGAAACCGGCCGCATCATCGCCGGGCTGACGATTACCCAGAACATCACCGAACGCAAACAGGCGGAAGACGAACAGCAGATGCTGCTGCGCGTGTCCACCGCGCTCAACGAAGCCCGCAACCCCGCCGACCTGCTGGCCGCGGTGATGCTGTATGGCACCGACCTGGGCGCGTCCTCCGGCAATTTGTTCTACGTGGACAATGATGGCGATGACGCGCCGGAACGCCTGAACACCGCCGCCAGTTATGCCACCACGCCCGATACGCCGGTTACGCCGGTGGGCCAGAGCTTCCTGGTGAGCGATTTTGTGGCCGTGCAGGACTGGCTGCGCGAAACGGTGCAGCCCACCCTGTACGCTGATGTGCAGGCGGATCCGCGGCTGGATGAAGCCGCCCGCACCCTGTACGACATGTTCGGCACGCGGGCTTCGGCCGTGCTGCCGCTGCACAATTACGGCCGCTGGACGGGCGTGCTGCTGCTGAACTGGGACGCGCCGCACACCTTCACCGCCGCCGAAGCCCGCCTGCTGCAAACCATCACCGGGCAGGCCAAAGCCGTCGTTGAATCCATCCGGGCGGTGGAAGTCATCAGCCGCCGCGCCATCGAACTGGAAACGGTGGCCCGCGTGAGCGCCGAAGCCGCCGCCTCGCTGGATGTCAGCCGCCTGCTGACGGAAGTGTCTAACCTCACCCGCGAGCGCTTCGGGCTGTACCACGCCCATGTGTACCTGCTGGACAGCACCAGCGCCCGGCTGAACCTGGCCGCCGGGGCCGGCAGCGCCGGCCAGCAGATGGTCGCCCGCCGCCATCACATCGCCCTCAACCGCGAGCAAAGCCTGGTGGCCCGCGCCGCCCGCACCCGCCAGGGCGTGATCGTGAATGATGTGACGCTGGAAGTGGATCACCTGCCCAACGAACTGCTGCCCAACACCCGCGCCGAAATGGCCCTGCCGCTGCTGGCGGTGGATGAATTGATCGGCGTGCTGGATGTGCAGTCCGACCAGCCCAACCGCTTCACCTTCGATGACCTGCAAATTTTCAGCATTCTGGCCGCCCAGATCGCCGTGGCGGTGAAGAATGCCCGCCTGTACAAAGAAGTGAACGACATCCGCTACGCCATCGACCAGCATTCCATCGTCGCCGTCACCGACCAGCGCGGGCGCATCACCTATGCCAACGATAAATTCGTGGAAATTTCCAAATACCCCCGCGAAGACCTCATCGGGCAGGATCACCGCCTCATCAATTCCGGCCATCACTCGCGGGAATTCATCCGCGAGATGTGGCGCACCATCGCCAGCGGGCAGGTGTGGCAGGGCGAATTCCTGAACAAAGCCCGCGACGGCGCACTGTACTGGGTGGATACCACCATCGTCCCCTTCCTCAACGAAGATGGCCAGCCCTACCAGTACATCGCCATCCGCAGCGACATCACCGCGCGTAAACATGCCGAGCTGGATGTGCAAATCCGTGCCAATGAGCTGGAAGGCGTGGCCGAGGTGAGTACCACCACCGCCGCCACACTGGACCCGAATGATCTGCTGTGGCGCGTGGTGAATGTGACCAGAGAACGCTTCGGGCGCTACCATGTGCACCTGTACCTGCTGGACAGCGACGCGAAATACCTGGTGCTGACGGCCGGAGCCGGCGACGTGGGCCGGCAGATGGTGGCCGCCGGGCACCGCATTTTGATGAGCCGCCCCGATAGCATCGTGGCCACCGCGGCCCGCACCCGCCAGGGGCTGGCGGTGGACGACGTGACCCTGGTCGATAACTTCCTGCCGAACCCGCTGCTGCCCGAAACGCGCTCCGAACTGGCCGTGCCCATCATCTATGGCGATGACCTGCTCGGCGTGCTGGATATTCAGGACAATAAGCCCGCGGCCTTCAGCCCGGTGCAAATTCAATCCAAAGTGACGCTGGCCAACCAGATCGCCGTGGCGCTGCAAAATGCCCGCACCTTTGAACAGGTGCGCCAGGCGCAGCGCGAAACAGAACGTATCTTCACCTCCAC
>JALOOI010000317.1 GCA_025454495.1 Anaerolineae bacterium | reverse complement strand
GGGGCGAAGCCACACCCGCCAGCGATGTGGATTTGCTGGTGCGCTTTCGGGAAGGGGCCAGCATTTTCGATCAGGTGGGGCTGTGGCAGGATTTGCAGGCGCTGCTGGGGTATGAGGTCGATTTGCTGGCCGAGCATCCTGAAGCCGGGCGCATCACACAGCTTGCCTGCCGGGAAGGGGTGCCGCTGTGGGTGCATGAGCCAGCCTGAGCTTGCAGCCCCGACGCACCCATAAACCGCCCGAACATTTTTTCGCGCGGACGCTTTTGCATTTCCGCGGCTTTTGCTGTAGTGTACCCCTGTATCTGTTGATGACGACTTCGGAACCCCCATGCCCAAATTGTTGCGCCCGCTGCTGCTGTTTGCCCTGTTGATCGCGGGTTACAGTGTGGTCTATACGCTGCTGTGGGGCGATATGGGCTTTCATCATGATGAGTGGCGCACGCTGTCGCTGGCCTATCAGCTCCCCCTGCACCAGGCCATTCAGTCTGGCATTTACGAAGCCTCGCGCCCCCTGCAAATGATCCCCTGGCTGCTGACGTATCAGGCGGTGGGCTTCAACGATGGGGTGTTTAATCTGCTCTCGGCGTGGCAGCGGGTGGCCGCGATTGTTTTGGGCGGGCTGGCCCTGCTGCGGGCGTTCCCCGGCCAGGTGCGCGTCATCCTGCTGCTGCTGACGCTGGTCTTTTTTTGGCCCCCGCTGGCGGCCACCACCCACCTGTTCGCCCATGATGGTGCATGGCAATCCCTGATCGGCTTCTGGGTGGCGGTGCTGCTGTGGCAGACGGCCGCCACCGCCCGCCGCTGGCGCTGGCCGGCCCTGCTGCTGGCGGCCGTCTGCCTGGGGGCGGCCCTGCTCATTTACGAAAGCCCCATCCTGCTGTTCCCGGTCGGCGAACTGCTGGCGGCCGTGGTGCTGGCCCGCCACCATCCCCCCCGCCGTGAGCAGTGGGCCGCGGCGGCTGCCTGGGCCGCCAGCGTCGCACTGGCCTATGCCATCTACTGGCTGGTGCGTGAACGCTACGGGATTGACCTGCATTCCTCGTTTCGCGGGCTGCCGCCGCTGTCTGCCTGGCTCAGTTACCCGCTGGTGCTGGCGCAGTACGCCGTTACCGTGCCGCCCACGCTGGCACAGGCCACCCTGCCGGACGTGGCGATCAGCCTGCTCACCGGCGCGGCCGTGCTGGCCCTGCTGTGGCGGCTGCCGGACGCGCAAGGAACCGCCGCCGGCCGCCAGCGCGGGCTGCTGGCCCTCACCGGGCTGCTGCTGTTTGGCGCAGGCATCGCCCCCTATCTGTTGACCGGCTACGTGCCGGTGTTGGCCTACAGCCCGCTGGCCCGCATTTACAGCGCGGCGATTTTTGGCGCGGCCCTGCTGGTGGCGCTGCTGCTGCCCCGCCGCGGCCGCGCCGGCCGGCTGGCCCTGGCCGGCATGGCCCTGTGGGTGAGTGTGATGTCCCTGTTCCCGCTGACCGGCCGTGATGATTTGCAGGCTTTGGCCGGCCTGCGCCGCCAGTGGTTCGCGGACCTGATCCAGCAGGTGCCGGCCGTGCCGCCCCATACCACTTTTTTGCTGGTGGATGTGCTGCTGCAGCGCGGGCAGGCGCAAACCCTGGCCGGCAGCACCCGCTTTATCCAGATTCTGTATGATCCTACCGCCGCCGCCTGGCCGGTGCTGGCGGCCGACAGCGGCCGTGCGCCGATGATCGTCGGGCGGGCGGGCCTGCGCCAGATTGCCACTGCGCCGCCGGTGCCGCTGAACTCGCTGCTCATCCTGCGGCGGCAGGGTGATCGGCTGGTGCTGGTGGACTGCCTCACGCCCGCCGATGCGCTGGCGATCCTGTGGCAGGATGGCCTCGACCGCATCTGTACGCAGCCAGACCGCATCCTGCCCGACCCGGCCGGGGCCCAGGCGGCCCGGCTGCGGGCGGCCGGAATCATTCCGGGCACGTGACGCTCCCCATACCTGAAGGCAGGGGCTTTGACGGCGCTTTTTCAGTAATTGCAAACCAGACCTGTCCTGTCGCACAATAGGGGCCTATCTGCAAGCCTGCAACCCGCACTGACGGATGAGCATGATTGATTTCAGAGCCGAAGCGGCCGCCCTGCGCGATGAACTGATCGCCTGCCGCCGTGATTTTCATCAATATCCCGAACTGGCCTTTGAAGAACACCGCACCGCCGATGTGGTGGCCCGTACCCTGCACAGCCTGGGCTTGCAGGTCATCACGGGGGTGGCGCAAACCGGCGTGGTGGCCCTGCTGGAAGGCGCGGCCGATGGCCCCACCGTCATGGTGCGGGCGGATATGGACGCGCTGCCCATCCAGGAAGAAAACGACGTGCCTTATATTTCGCGCCATGCCGGGCGGATGCACGCCTGCGGCCATGATGGCCACATGGCCATCGCGCTGGGCGTGGCCAAACTCATGGCGCGGCAGCGTCACCGGCTGGCCGGGCGCATTAAATTCGTCTTCCAGCCCGGCGAAGAAGGCGCGGGCGGGGCGCTGGCCATGCTCAAAGATGGCGTGCTGGATGACCCCACGCCCGATGTGTGCCTGGGGCTGCATCTGTGGCAGCCGCTGCCCACCGGCAAAGTGGGGCTGGCGGAAGGCCCGCTCATGTCCGGCTCTTCCACGTTTCAGATCACCGTGCGCGGGCGCGGCGGCCACGCGGCCATGCCCCACACCACGGTCGATCCGGTCGCCTGCTCCGGCCAGCTCATCACCGCGCTGCATACCATCGTCGGGCGCAAAATGGATGCCATGGCCGGGGCGGTGGTGCTGTCCGTGACCGGGGTGCAAACCAGCACCGCCCGCCACAACATCATCCCGGAGACGGTGGAAATTATGGGCACCTTTCGCACCTTTAACGCCTACACCAGCGAACTGCTGGAACAGCACATCCGCGATGTGAGCGTCTCCACCTGCGCGGCGGTGGGCTGCGTGGCCCAGGTGCGCGTGAAGCACCTCACCATCCCGCTGGTGAACGATGCCGGCGTGGTGGAACGGCTGCGCCACGCCTTCTGCCGCGTCGTGCGGCCCGGCGACCTGGAGAGCCATGTGCAAACCATGGCCTCCGAAGATTTCGCCTACTACATCGACGAAGTGCCGGGGGTGTTCTTCTTTGTGGGCACGGGCGACCCGGCCGCGCCGGGCTACGGGCATCATCACCCGCGTTTTACCATTGATGAAGCCAGCCTGCCGCTGGGGCTGGCCCTCATGTCCGCGGCGGTGGCGGAGTATGTGCTGCCCGGCTGAGCGGGGGCGGGGCCGGATAGACTGTCTGGAGAGAGCACAGGGGAGGTAGCGCATGAAATACGCTGTGGTGGTGCTGCTGTGGCTGTGGTGCTGCGTTCTGTACGCGCAGGAGCCGGTGGCGAGCGACTCGCCGCTGCTGCCCCTGCTGGCCGCGCTGCCGGATATTCCACAGACGCGGGCCGGCGTGCTGAGCTTTGCCGATTATGCGGCGCTGGCGGCCACCCGCCCCGGCGCGGCGCAGCCGGCCAGCCTGGCGGAACTGCTGCGCCTGGAGGCCGCCGGTGATCGGTCTTTTGACCTGTGGCTGGCGGCTTTCCAGGGACTCAGCAGCGGGCCGGAGTTTGTGAGTGAGCTGTTTGTGGGCGGGCCGCAGTATCTGCCGGTGGTGGGATTTGATTTTTTTGCTGTGCGGGCGGGCATCGCTTTTGGCGTGCCC
>JALOOI010000105.1 GCA_025454495.1 Anaerolineae bacterium | reverse complement strand
GCTTCGTTGAGGGAGGTGAGGCAGGCTTCGCAGCGGTAGATGGCGATGCGTTCCGGCAGCCCGGCCGCCGCTGCCACCCGCGCCGGCCACTGTTGAATGCCGATGCGGGTAAACGCCGTGTGGGTGCCGCAGGAAGGGCAGCACGTCTGGATCGTTTCGGGATGGGTGAAAACCGCCGGAGTAAACATTCAACATCGCTTTCGCACGACTCGCCCTGAAGACGATTATCGCAGCAAATCCTGTCGGGAGTTGATCAGACCTGTCTGCAATTTTTAACGTGCGGGCGGGCGCAAAGGTTCCACCACGGCCGCGGCCGCGTCAGCGGCGGCTGCGGCGGGCTTCCTGCTCATCGCGCTCCTGCACAAAGCTGTCGCTCAGTTCGCCATCTTCATTCAGGCGCACCCGCGCGCCCGGCACCTCGTCCAGCTCATCCACGCTCAGGCGGCGTTTGGCTTTATCCGTGGCCGGGGACGCATTTTTGGCCTTGCCGGCGGTGCTGCGCTCCATTTCGCGCTGCACTTCGCGCTCCAGTTCTGCTTCGCGCCGGCGGGCCCCCGCGCCATATTTCGTATAGTATTCGCCAATTTGCGATACCACCCCGATCCCCCAGAAGAAGATGGGGAACAGCGGCCACGGAAAGCTGCCGATGCCGCCGGCGAAGGTGGCCCACATGAACAGCAGCATCCCGTTCACCCCCAGGTAAATCATGATGTGGCTGGCCAGTTCATTGCGGGCCTTCAGCCGCTTTTGCACCCGGCGGCGGATGCTGATTTCATCATCTTCGGCTTTTTCCAGCTTCGCCCCGCGTGATTCCAGTTCGCTGTCAATGCGTTCTTCCAGCATGGAAGTCCAGCCCTCCACGCGCTCTTTCATCTCATCGCCCAGTTTGGACCAGTCCATGCGGCTGAGCTGCTCCGCCAGGCTGCCCAGGTCCAGGCTGCCTTCCACCTGCACTTTGCGCCCGCGTGAATCGGTGATGACGGGTTTTTCAGCCTCGTCGGTATGAATGGAGACCGGGGCCGGGGCCTGGCGCGACGGCGGCGTAACATCGGCCGCGCCGGGATTTTCCAGCGCCACGGTGGGCGCGGGCGGGGTGGCGGCGGCGGGGGGCACGGGCGCAGCCGGCACCGGCCGGGCCGGGGTGATGGTGGCCGGCGGCAGCGGCGCGGTGCCGGCCAGCGGTGGCGGTACCGTCATCCCGGCGCTGGCCAGCGCGGCATTAAACGCATTCATCAGCGCCGAAGCGGACGGGTAACGCTCGGCCGGGGCTTTGGCCATGGCCTTCAAAATGACGGCATCCAGCGCCGGGGGAAGCTGCGGGTTGCGCTGTGTGGGCGGCGGCGGTGCCTGGTGGATGTGCGCGTAAACGATGGCATAGGCGGCATCGGCATGGAAGGGCACGCTGCCGGTGATGAGTTCGTACAGAATCACGCCGAAGGAATAGACATCGGTACGGGCATCCAGCGTCTTTTCGCCCTGGGCCTGCTCCGGCGAAATATAATAGGGCGTGCCCAGCATCATATCCACGCTCATGGTGGAGGAACCTGCCTGCACGATGCGGGCCAGCCCGAAATCGGTCAGGTAGGGCTTATCTTCCAGATCCAGCAGGATGTTGGAGGGCTTCATATCGCGGTGCAGCACATCGCGGGCGTGGGCATAATCCAGCGCGGCGGCGATGATGGTCATCAGCCGGGCCGTGTCTTCCAGCGCCAGGCCGGTCTTCAGCGCCCGCCGTTTCAGCGTGGGGCCTTCGATATATTTCATCACCAGGTAGGGCAGCCCGTTATGCTCGCTGTAGTCGTAAATGGGCACAATGCCGGGGTGTTCCAGCCGGGCGACAATGCGGGCTTCGCGGGCGAACCGCGCCAGGAATGTTTCATCCTGCAACAGGGTGTTATGCATCATTTTGATGGCCACATCACGATCCAGCCGTTCATGATAGGCCCGGTACACCGTGGCCATGCCGCCCTGTCCCAGCGGGTTGCGGATTTCATAGGGCCCGACTTTATCACCAGCCTGCAATGCCATGCCTTAATCGCTTTCTGCGGTGCTGCCAGCGGCGCATTTTATAAAAACCCGGACACGGTGAGGTATGATTCTGCATTATAGCGTAAAACCGGGTCTAAAAGGTGCAATCTTCATGACAGCGCTGGTGGAATGTGTGCCCAATTTTAGCGAAGGCCGCCAGCCGGCGGTGCTGGCCGCGCTGGCGGCGGCGATCAGCGGGGTGAAAGGGGTGAAACTGCTGCACCAGACGGCGGATGCCGATCATCATCGCAGTGTGTTCACCTTTGCCGGCCCGCCCGCCCCGGTCACTGAAGCGGCTTTCCGGGCCATTGAGGTGGCCGCCCGGCTGATCGACCTGACGCAGCACCGCGGGGAACACCCGCGCCTGGGGGCGGCGGACGTGGTGCCGCTGGTGCCCCTGCGCGACATCACCCTGGCGCAGTGCGCGGCCCTGGCCACCGACCTGGGGCAGCGCGTGGGCACGGCGCTGCAACTGCCGGTGTACCTGTACGAAGCCGCCGCCACCCGCCCGGAACGGGTGAACCTGGCCGACGTGCGCCGCGGCCAGTACGAAGCCCTGCGCGACGAGATCACACAGCCGGCCCGCCAGCCCGATTTTGGCCCGGCGCAGGTGGGCCCGGCCGGCGCGGTCATCATCGGGGCGCGGCAGTTCCTGGTGGCCTTCAATGTGTACCTGCACACGGACGATGTGAGCATCGCCCGCCAGATCGCCGCGAAAATTCGCATGGCCAACGGCGGCCTGCCCGGCGTGAAGGCCCTGGGCTTTCGGGTGCAGGGCCGGGCCCAGGTGAGCCTGAACATCGTCCACTTCACCCGCTTCCCCGCCCGGCCGCTGCCGCACATCGTCGCCATCATCCAGGCAGAAGCCGAACAGCGCGGCACCGGCATTGAGTATACGGAATTGATCGGGCTGATTCCGCAGCACGCCCTCACCACGCCGCAGCGGGCCGCCGAAGCGAATATGACGCGCTACACCGTTTTCCCCGAAACTTTTTTGCTGAAGTGCGCCCGCCTGCTGCACCTGCGCGATTTTACGCCGGAGCGCGTGCTGGAAGTGGCCCTGCGCCGGGCCCGGCTGTGAAGGGGCTGGATAGTACCATTCGCGCCCGGTTGATGAAACCATGTTTGCGCCCCGGTGTAACGATGTATAATTTCACCATAGCACAACTGGCCTTGAGAGATAACGCAGGAAAAGCCCGATGACAGACGAAGCTGCCCTTGTACTCGTCGTAGACGATAATGAAATGAACCGCGATATGCTGTCACGCCGGCTGAAACGCCAGAATTATGAGGTGCTGATGGCGGAAGATGGCGAAAAAGCCCTGGAGATGATCGCCGCGCATCCGTTTGACCTGGTGCTGCTGGACATTATGATGCCGCGCGTGAGCGGGTATGAGGTGCTGGAGCGCGTGAAGAAGGATGAACGCACGCGCAGCCTGCCGGTCATCATGATTTCGGCCGTGGATGACCTGGAGAGCGTGGTGAAATGTATTGAGATGGGCGCGGAAGATTACCTGTTTAAGCCGTTCAACCCGGTGCTGCTGAAGGCCCGCGTGAGCGCCAGCCTGGAAAAAAACCGGCTGCGCAAAGACAGCCTTCAGTCCGCCGCGCCGCACATCCGCGCCCTGCAAACCGAAGTGGACGCGCTGCGGGCCACCGGCCTGGACGCGGCGGCCGCGGCCGCGGTGGAACGCCTGCAGTCCCACGTGACGGCGCTGCTTACCATGCTGGATCAGCCGCATAATCAGGGATAAAACACGGTATGGGCACACAGCCGATTGATTTTCTGTGGGTTCTCATCAGCGCTGCGCTGGTCTTTTTGATGCAGGCGGGCTTTTTGTGCCTGGAGACGGGCCTCACCCGTACCAAAAACAATATCAACGTGGCCCTGAAGAATATTGCCGACTTTGGCCTGACCACGGTCATCTACTGGGCCTTCGGCTTCGCCTTCATGTTTGGCACCAGCGCCGCCGGGCTGGTGGGCACGGAATGGTTCTTTGTGGATTTCACCGGCAGCAATGGCGAAAGCTCACGGATCATCGTCTTTCTCATCTTCCAGATTATGTTTTGCGGCACGGCCATCACCATCGTCAGCGGCGCAGTGGCGGAACGAATGCGCTTTGCCTCCTTTGTGCTGGCGACGGTGGTGGTCACGCTGATGGTATATCCCATCTTCGGGCACTGGGTATGGGGCGGGACGCTCCAGGGGGGGCATACCGGCTGGCTGGCCGCGCTTGGCTTCCGCGATTTTGCCGGTTCCACCGTCGTGCACAGCGTGGGCGGCTGGACTTCGCTGGCGCTGCTGCTGCTCATCGGCGCACGCGCCGGCCGCTTTAATGCCGATGGCAGCGTGAACCAGATTTCCGGCTCCAACATTCCGCTCACGGTGCTGGGGACGATGATCCTGTGGGTGGGCTGGATCGGCTTTAATGGCGGCAGCCTGCTGGCCATGAATGACATGGTGCTGCCCACGGTGGCGCACACCGTCATCGCCGGCGGGGCCGGCCTGACGGCCGCCATGCTCATCAGCACCTGGCTGACGGGCCATGCCGAAGTGGGCGATGTGGTCAATGGCACGCTGGCCGGGCTGGTGGCCATCACGGCCAGCGCCAATGCCGTCACCACGCCGGAATCGGTCTTCATTGGCGCGGCCGGGGCCGCGGTGGCCATCGCCGTTGACCGGCTGCTGCTGCGCCTGCGGATTGATGATGCCGTCGGCGCGATCCCGGTGCATCTGGGCGGGGGCATCTTCGGCACCCTCATGGTCGCCGTCTTTGGCGACCCGGCGCTGATGGGCTTCAGCGACGCGGCCCTGGCCGCCTACAACCCGCTGCAACAACTGGCGGTGCAGGCCCTGGGCATCGTCGCCTGCGGCGTGTGGACGTTCGGGCTGGTGTACCTGTTCTTCCGCCTCATCCGGCCCTTCTTCCCCCTGCGCGTGACGGCCGAAGAGGAACAGATGGGCCTCAATTATTCCGAACACCGCGCCCGTAATGACCTGCTGGAAATGTTCGAGGTGCTGGAACAGCAGCAAAAAACCGGCGACCTGAGCCTGCGCCTGCCGGTGGAGCCGTTCACCCAGGTGGGGCAAATCGCCAGCCGCTATAACCAGGTGATGAACTCGCTTCAGGAGGCCGTCACCCGCACCGAGTCCATCGTCAGCTCGGCGATGGATGCCATCATCACCTTTTCGTCCGAGCGTTTCACCATCGAAACCCTGAATCCGGCGGCGGAGAGCGTCTTTGGCTTTGCCCCGGCCGATCTCACCGGGCAGCCGGTGACGACGCTCATCCTGCCGTGGAGCAGCGCCGTCCGTAAAGGGGTGATGCCCGATGCCCGCGATTTTCGCGGCATCCTCAACCAGATCGCCAGCACCCGCCACTATCAGGAGATGGTGGGGCAGCGGGCCGATGGCAGCCCGTTTCCCATGGAAGTGATGATCGCCCGCGTGGCCACCGGCAGCCTGCGCGAATTTTACACCGGCACCTTCCGCGATATTACGCAGCGCAAAGAGGCCGAAAGTGCGCTTCAGCGCAGCGAAGAATACTACCGCCGCCTGATCGAAAATGCCTCTGACCTCATCACCATCATCGATCAGCAGGGCATCATCATCTACCAGAGCGCCTCCATCCGGCGCATCCTGGGGTATGAGGCCCGCGAGGTGGTGGGGCAAAGCCTGTTCGTCCTCCTGCACCCCGAAGAATCGGAATTGATGGTGAATACCCTGGCGCAAATGCTGCGCCAGCCGGCCGGCCTGCCGGGCAACGTCATCGAATTTCGCCTGCTGCACCAGAACAGCGCCTGGCACACCGTGCAGGCGGTGGGCACCAACCTGGTGCACGAGCCGTCCATCGGCGGCATTGTGTTGAACGCCCGCGATGTGACGGCACAAAAAGCCGCCGAAGCCGCCCGCCGCGCCAGCGAAGCCAAATCCACCGCCATCATTGACAATATCGAAGAAGGCTATTATGAAATTGACCTCAACGGCAGTTTCTCCTTCTTCAACCAGGCCATGGCCGCCATTCTGGGCTACCCGCCGGAACGCATGATCGGGCTGAACAACCGCCAGTTTATGGATGCGGACAATGCCCGCCGCGTGTATGCCTTCTTCAACCAGGTGCATACCACCGGCGAACCCATTCGCTCGGCTGAATTTAACATCATCACCCTGCACGGCAGCGTGCGGACGGTGGAATTGTCCTGCTCGCCCATCCACAACGACAGCGGGCAATCGGTGGGCTTTCGCGGGCTGTGCCGCGATGTCACCGAGCGCCGCCAGGCGGAAGAACGCCTGCGCCGCCAGAACCAGATTCTGGCCACCCTGCACGATGTGGCGCTGACGCTGATGGAACGCATGGACCTGGACGACCTGCTGCACAGCATCATCGCCCGTGCCGTGGCGTTGCAGGGCACCGAACACGGTTATGTGTACCTGGTCGATCCGGTGGAGGAACGGTTGCAGCAGGTGGCGGGCATCGGCCTCTTCAGCGATGAAGTGGGCATGATCCTGCGGCTGGATCAGGGGCTGGCGGGCATGGTGGCCAGCAGCGGCGAAATGGCCCTCATTGACGATTACGCCACCTGGGAACAGCGCATCGTCCATCCCAAATACGATGTCATGCACGCCGCCCTGGGGGTGCCCCTCAAACACGGGCGCGATGTGGTGGGCGTACTGGGCATGGTGCACACCGAACCGGGGCGCAGCTTCGCCGAGGAGGAGATGCAGGCGCTGTCCCTGTTCGCCGAACTGGCGGCCATCGCGCTGGACAATGCCCGCCTGTACCAGGCGACGCAGCAGGAGATCGCCGGCCGCATTCGCGTGCAGGAAGCGCTGCGGCTGAACGAGGCCAATCTCACCGCCCTCATCGAAAACACCTCGGATTTTATCTGGTCGATTGACAATTACTATGTGGTCATCATCTGCAACACCAGCGCCAGCCTGGGCTTTGTGCGCCTGTATGGTGCGCCGCTGACGCAGGGCGTGAACCTGCTGGAGATTTTGCCGGCCGACCTGCGCGACGACTGGCAGGCCCGCTATCAACGGGCGCTCAGCGGCGAAACCATCCTCATCGAAGAACAGCATGACCTGGATGGCATCCTGTACGATCTGGAAATTGCCCTCAACCCCATCCTCAGCAGCACCGGCGAGATCACCGGGGTGTCCTGCACCGCCCGCGACATCAGTTTCCGCAAGCAAACCGAGCGCCAGCTTCAGGCCGCCCGCGATGCCGCCGAATCGGCCAACCGGGCCAAGAGCGCTTTCCTGGCGAATATGAGCCACGAACTGCGTACCCCCCTCAATGCCATCATCGGCTACAGCGAAATGCTGGAAGAAGAAGCCGCAGATATGGGCTACGAGGAATTAAGCCCCGACCTGAAGAAAATTCAATCGGCCGGCAACCACCTGCTGGATCTCATCAACAACATTCTCGATCTTTCCAAGATCGAAGCCGGGCGCATGGAACTGTATCTGGAGACCTTTGAAGTGGTGAAGATGGTGGAAGAAGTGGGCTTCACCATCAAGCCGCTGGTGGCCAAAAACCAGAACATCTTCATGCTGGAATGTGCGCCGGAAGTGGGCCTCATGCGGGCCGACCTCACCAAAGTGCGGCAGTCGCTGTTTAACCTGCTCAGCAATGCCACCAAATTCACCGAAAAAGGCAGCATCACCCTCAGCGTTGACCGGCGTGCCGACCGCGACGAAGGCGAATGGCTGTATTTCGCCGTCAAAGATACCGGCATCGGCATGACTCCGCAGCAAATGCAGGAAGTCTTTAAAGAGTTCCAGCAGGCAGATGTGTCCACCACGCGCAAATATGGCGGCACCGGCCTGGGCCTCACCATCAGCCGGCGCTTTTGCCAGATGATGGGCGGCGATATTCTGGTGGAATCGGAGCCGGGGGTGGGCACCACCTTCACCATCATCCTGCCGGCGATGGTCGCCGAAAAAACCGGGCCGGACAAAGAGCCGCGCCGCAAAACCTCCACCGCCGAAATCCGCGCGGTGCAGCAAATTCAAACGCAGTCCCCGGCCGGCGGCGTGGTGCTGGTGATCGACGATGATGCCAGCGTGCGCGAGATGCTCAGCCGCACCCTGCTGAAAGATGGCTTTGTGGTGCACGTGGCCGTCAATGGCAGCGATGGCCTGCAACTGGCCCGCGAGCTGAAGCCGGATGTCATCACGCTGGATGTGATGATGGGCGGCATGGATGGCTGGAGCGTGCTGTCCGCCCTCAAGAGTGACCCGGCCCTCAACCAGATTCCGGTGGTGATGCTGACCATGGTCGATGATAAAAATCACGGCTTCGCCCTGGGCGCGTCCGATTATATGACCAAGCCGATTGATCGTAAGCGGCTGACGGAACTGCTGCAAAAATACCGCCGCAACCAGGGCGATACCGACCGGCTGACCCCCGGCTGGATCCTGGTGGTGGAAGATGACGATGATACGGCCGACGTGCTGCGGCGCACCCTGGAGCGCACCGGCTGGCAGGTGAGCGCCGCCGGCAACGGGCTGGCGGGCCTGCATGTGCTGGAAGACGCACAGGAGCGCGGCGACCTGCCCGGACTGATTTTGCTGGATTTGATGATGCCGGAGATGGATGGCTTCCAGTTTGTGGCCGCCGTGCAGCAGTCCGACGTGCTGCGCCGGGTGCCCATCATCGTCCTCACCGCCAAAGACCTCACCGGGCAGGATATCGACCGGCTGAATGGCTATGTGGAACAGATCGTCACCAAGCAAAGTTATACCCCCGACCAGTTGATGCAGGAAGTGCGCCAACTGGTCATCGCTCACATGCATACCCGCCGGCAACGGCCCGATCCCGGAGGCAGCGCGTAAGACTATGCCCAGAATATTGCTGGTCGAAGACAATGAAATGAACCTGGATATGCTGTCGCGGCGGCTGGAACGTCGCCAGTTTGAGGTGTTAATTGCCATGGACGGGGCCCAGGGCGTGGAGATGACGCGCCAGCACCGGCCCGACCTGATCCTGATGGATATGAGCCTGCCGATCATGGATGGCTGGGAAGCCACCCGCCGCATCAAGGGCGATCCAGCGCTGGCGCACATTCCCATCATCGCCCTCACCGCCCACGCCATCGCCGGCGACCGCGAGCGCTGCCTGGCGGCGGGCTGCAACGAATACGAGAGCAAGCCGGTGAAGTTCCCCCGGCTGCTGACCAAAATTGAGCAGATGCTCGGAATTGAAAGCAGCGGAGATGCGACTGAATAAGCGTGCTGACCCACCCACCTGGAGCCGCCCGGAGCCATCCCATGACTGATTTGGCCGGCAAGGCGCTTGGCAAGCGTTACCTGCTGCACGATACCCTGGGCCGGGGCGGTATGGGCGTGGTGTACCGGGCCACCGACCGGCTGACCGGGCGCGAAGTGGCGCTGAAACAGGTGATCACCAGCGCTGATGTGCTGAACCTGGACAATACCCATGAAGCGCTGGATTTTCGGCTGGCCATGGCCCGCGAATTTCGCCTGTCGTCGTCGCTGCGCCACCCCAATATCATCCAGGTGCTGGATTACGGCTTTGACGAAGAGCGACAGCCGTTTTACACCATGGAACTGCTGCCCGCGCCGCAGACGGTGCTGGAAAGCGCCCTGGGGCTGCCCATGCACAAACGGCTGGATTTGATCCTGCAAATGCTGTACGCGCTGACGTACCTGCACCGGCGCGGCATTTTGCACCGCGACCTGAAGCCGGCCAATGTGCTGGTGGCGGATAGCACGGTGAAAGTGCTGGATTTTGGCCTGTCCATCATGCGGGAGCGCACCGGCGACCATGACCACGACTCCGGCACCACGGCTGGCACCCTGGCCTACATGGCCCCGGAAATTTTGATGAACGAACCCGCCGGCGTGCCGGCCGACCTGTACGCGGTGGGCATGATGGCCTACGAGATGCTGGCCGGCCGGCATCCATTCCAGGTGCAGGATATGGGCACCCTGGTGAACGAAATCATGTTCACCATGCCGGATATGAGCCGGCTGGAAGTGGGGCTGGAAGTGGCGCATGTGCTGGAGCGCCTGCTGCAAAAAGACCCCACCGTCCGCTACCAGAGCGCGGCCGAAGTGGCCGATGTGCTGCGCTCCATCCTGCGCCTGCCCGAAGCCAGCGGCCAGAGCGCCATCCGCGAGAGCTTTTTACAGGCGGCGGCCCTGGTGGGGCGCGAGAATGAAGTGCAGCAGCTTACCGAAGCGCTGCACCAGGCCATGCAGCAGCAGGGCAGCCTGTGGCTGGTGGCCGGCGAGAATGGCGTGGGCAAAAGCCGCCTGCTGGACGAACTGCGCCGCCTGGCGATGGTGCAGGGCGCAACCGTCATGCGCGGCCAGGCGGTGCGCGTGGGCAGCCGCCCCTATGAGCTGTGGCTGCCCGTCCTGCGCTGGCTGCCGCTGCTCCAGCCAGACCTGAGCGCCGATGAGATCGCCGCTTTGCAGCCCTTCATCCCCGATCTGAATACGCTGCTGCTGCGCCCGGCCGAGATTATGCCGGAGACGCTGCCGCCGGAGCACCTGCGGGCCCGCCTGCGGGAGGCGCTGGAGCGCGTTCTGCGGGCCCACGGGCAGCCGCTGGTGATCCTGCTGGAAGATTTGCACTGGGCCGGCAGCGAAAGCCTGTCCCTGCTGAATGATCTGCGCCCCTGGCTGGCCCGGCTGCCGCTGCTGGTGGTGGCCAGCTACCGCGACGACGAAGCGCCCGACCTGGCAGCACAACTGCCGGACGTGCCCACCATGAAACTGCGCCGCCTCAGCGAACAGTCCATCGCTGACCTGAGTGCGGCCATGCTCGGCGAGGGCGGCCGCAGCCCGGAAGTGGTCGATCTGCTGCGGCGCGAAAGTGAAGGCAACGTCTTCTTCCTGGTGGAAGTGGTGCGGGCCCTGGCCGAAGAAGTGGGCAACCTGGAACAGATCGGCCGCATGACGCTGCCGCAGCGCGTCTTCGCCGGCGGGATGCGGACTGTCATCACCCGCCGCCTGGAAAAGGTGGATGCGGACAGCCGCCACCTGCTGCAACTGGCGGCCGTCATGGGCCGTGAATTGAACCTGAAACTGCTGCGGGCCATCTTCCCGGCCGTCAACTGGCCCGCCTGGCTGACGCGCTGTGCCGATGCCGCTATCCTGGAGGTGGAAGGCGACGAATGGCGCTTCGCCCACGATAAACTGCGCGAAGGCCTGCTGGAAGATATGCTGCCCGCGCAGCGCCAGGCACTGCATCGCCAGGTGGCCGAAGGGCTGGCCGCCCATGATCGCGGCCGCACCGATGATTATGTGGCCGCGCTGGCCCATCATTACGGGCAGGCCGGCGACCTGAAGCAGGAAGAATATTACGTCACCCGCGCCGGTGAGCAGGCGCTGCGCAGCGGGGCCTATCACGAAGCGCTGGAATATCTGCGGCGGGCCCTGCGCCTGCTGCCGGGGCTGCGCCTGGGCCCGGAACGCCAGCAGCGTAAAGAAGTGCATGTGTACCAGCGCATGGGCGAAGCACAGCAGGGCCGCGGCCAGTATGCCGAAGCCCGCCGCCTGCACACCGAAGCGCTCACCCGGATGCAGGCCCTGGGCGATGAAGTGGGGATCGCTGTGTGCCTGGGCCACCTGGGCGACCTGGCGCTGGTGCTGGATGAACTGGATGAGGCCGGTCAATTGTACGAGGAGAGCCTGGCGCGCTACCGCGCGGCCGGCAACGATTCCGGCGTGGCCCGCACACTGAACCGCCTGGGCAACCTGGCCATTGAGCGCGGCGATGATGAAGGTGCCCGCCGCCTGTACCAGGAAAGCCTGTCGCTGGCGCGCTCCCTGGGCGAAGAATGGGCCATGGCCGGCTCCGTCCGCACGCAGACCACCACCGCCGCTCCGGTGGCCCTGGGCCAGTCCGATTATGCGGCGGCCAGAACGCTGCTGGAGACGCGCTTAAAGCAGCAGACACAGGCCGGCAACCAGGCGGGCATGGCGGATGCGCTGCTGCAACTGGGACTGACGGCCGCCGAAAGCAGCGATACTGCCGGTGCGCTGGCGTATTTACAACAGGCGGCCGACCTGCGCCAGCGCCTGGGCGATAAGCCCGGCTTATCCCAGGTGTATGAGCGCATGGGCAGCTTCATGCTGCGCCAGTCCGACTATGACAGCGCCCGGCGGTATTACCGGCAGTCGTTGCAGGCGGCGGTGGGCGTGGAACCGGCGCTGTCGCTGCATACGCTGCTCAGTCTGGCGCGGCTGTACCTGGCGCAGGGCCGCGAACGGCCGGCGCTGGAACTGCTGGCCTTCCTGCTCGCCTTCCCCGGCAGCCCGGAAGCGCTCCAGGACGCGGCCGAAGCGCTCATCTTTGATGTGGAAGCGCGGCTGCCCGCGGCCGTGGTCGAAGAAGCCTGGGAAGCCGGGAAACACATGGACCTGGGGACGCTGGTGGGGCAAATCCTCACGCAGGTGTAGCCCCGCCGCACAGACACAGATACAGACCAGCCCCCCGGCTGGTTTTTTTTGCGCCTGCAACAGGTAAGAAGCAGGTAAAGTATGTTCCATACTAAAAAGGAACAATCATTAATCTGCATAATAAAGAATTTTTAACAGAATTATGTTAAAGTCAATGAAGTTGTATCTACCCTGGCGATCTTCTATATACAAAAAGGATGCCCCGCAATGTCTCGTATACTCTGCAAAGCGCTGCTTTTCATCGTACTGCTGGCAGCACTCACCCCGGTCGCGGCGCAGGATGCCGCTGTCTGCACTATTCGTACCCGCTTTATTGATATTCGCCTGCGGGCGGCACCCACAACCGAAGCGGAGATAGTGGGCATTCTGCGCCCCAATACCGATTTTCTGGTGACAGATCGCGTGTTTGAAAACCTGGGGGAACGTACCCGTGTGTGGTATCGCCTGGTGACGGCGGATGTTGCATCGGGCGCTGACCAGGTGTGGGTGGGCGGCCGTGTGGAAGCCAGCGCCTGCGACACCCTGGCGGCCATCACCACCACCACCGCCACTACCGGCGCTGCGCGCCCGTTGATCGGCACCACTGCCGGTTCTATTCCTTTCGGTGGCAGCCAGACCTGGTCTTATGAGGGGCGGGCCGGCGAAGTGGTGACGGTGACGGTGCTGGCCGACTGGGACCCGACGGTAGAACTGCTTTCGCCGGCCGGGGCGCTGCTGGCCTTCAACGATGATATTGATCTGGGGCTCAGCAACCTGAACAGCCAGATTGTCGTCACGCTGCCGGCGGATGGCATCTATCAGATCATCGTGCGCAGCTTTGCCGATGCCGGCGGTGGTGGCTACAGCATGATCGTCAGCAGCAGCCTGCCCTGAGTCTGCTGCCACCGGCCCCCGGCCGGTAGCTGCGCCTGAAGCCCGTAAACCAGCCCCCC
>JALOOI010000104.1 GCA_025454495.1 Anaerolineae bacterium | reverse complement strand
GTGTGCCCCGGCAACATTGATGAGCCGGATATGCCCGCCGTGGGCACGCCGGCCAATGCCCTGGGGCGCAGCGGCACCCCGGCCGAGGTGGCCGATGTGGTGCTGTTCCTGTGCAGCGATGCCGCGCGGTTCATCACCGGGCAGGCCATCGTCGTTGATGGCGGCGCGTAAGCGGCAGGGCGGCTATTATGCCCGCGCGGTGCTGCTGCTGCTGCTGACCGGGTGGGGCACCCTGCGGCTGCTGGTGCTGCTGCCGCCGCTGGAAGGCACCGATGAAGTCGCCCATTTTGGTTACATCGCCTATGTGCGCCAGCACGGGCAGTTACCCCCGCTGACCACCGATAACCCCATCGTCCTCCAGCAAACCGGCCAGCCGCCGCTGTATTACCTGCTGCTCAGCGCGTGGTCGCTGCTGGACGCAGAGTACGACTGGCACACCTGGCAGGGTCGCCCGCCGGCCAACCCCTGGGCAGATTTCAACAAGCCGGTGCAAACCTGGCAGAATGTGAACCAATTTTTGCTGGGGCGGGGGCACCCGCCGCTGGCATCCTCGCCGGGGGTGGAGCGCATGGTGTGGTGGCTGCGGCTGCCGTCGCTGTGGATGGGGCTGCTGGCGCTGGCCGGCGGTCTGGCGGCGGCGCGGCGGCTGTTCCCGCCGGGGACGGCGCTGCTGGCGGCGCTGCTGTTCGGCGGCACCATCACGCTGCTGTACATTTTCAGCTTCATCACCAATGACAGCCTGGTGACGCTGTGCGGCATCGCGCTGACGTGGGGCAGTTTACGGCTGCTCCAGCGGCCGCGACCGCGACTCGTGCCGGAACTGCTGCTGTGGGGCGCGGTGGCGGCCGTCGGCGTGGTCAGCAAAGCCGGGGGCGTGCTGTTCCTGCCGGTGCTGGCGGCGGCCCTGCTGCTGGCACCGCACCCCCAACCCTGGCGACAGCGCTGGCGGCACGGGCTGGTGCTGTTCGCGCTGCCGGGGCTGGCCGGGCTGGCCTGGTACGGCTATATGCTGCTCACCTACGGCGACCCCCTGGGGGCGGCGGCCCATCTCAATCGCTCGTGGGTGCGCCCGGAACCGCTGGGCCTGCTGGAGGGGCTGGTGCAGGATGACTGGCTATCGTTCCGCACGCTGTGGGGTGGCATGGGCGGCGGCTACCTGCTGCCGCAAAACTGGATTTTCGCCGGGCCGCTGCTGGCGCTGCTGCTGGCGGGGTGGGGCATGGTGCGCGGCGTGCGCCGCCGGGCCTTCGCCGGGGCGGGGCGGGTGGTGCTGCTGCTGGCGCTGACGGCCGGGCTGCTGCTGCTGGCCTATGCCCGCTGGCGCACGCAGTTTTACGTCCTCTCCGGCCGCCTGATGCTGCCGGGCTACCTGGCGTTCATCCTGCTGCTGGTGCTGGCGCTGCGCCAGGTGCCCTGGCAGCGGGTGCTGCGGCCGCTGCTGGCCGTGTGGGCCGGCGTGGTGACGCTGGTCTACGCCGCCGCCCTCAGCTACCCGCTGGCGTTTACCGTGCCGCTGCTGCCGCCGGATGAGGTGCCGCCCCTGGCGGGCGTGCCGGTGCAGTATGGCGCAGTCGAATTGCTGGGCTACCGGCTGCTGCCCGCGCAGCTTACGCCGGAGACGGTGCCGCAGGTGCTGCTGTGCTGGCGCTCGCTGGCCGCCGACCCGCTGCCGGTGCCCTACGCCTTCACCCTGCAAATCGCCGGGCCGGATGACACGATCTATGCACGCCGCGAGTCCTACCCTGGCATGGGCCAGTATACCCTGTGGCAGCCGGGCCGCGCCTTTTGTGATCGCTTTACGCCGCAGCGCGTGATAGCGCCCGTCCCCGCCCGCGCCTATCGCGTGCTGGTGAACCTGGTAGCGCCGGACGGCGGGGAGCGCCTGCCCCCGGCGAATGGCAGCGGCATGATCGGGCGGGTGGCGGCACCGGGGCCGGCCCTGACGGCCGCGGAACAGAGCGCGGCCGCGGCGGAGCTGGAGGGGCTGCTGCTGCTGACGGCTACCGCGCAGCGGGTGGAAGGGCGCATCACCATTCAGGCGGCATGGGGCACCGCGGCCGGCTGGTCGCCGCGCCCGGTGACGGTCTTCTGGCACGTTATGGCCGGGGATGTGCTGCTGGCCGGGTATGATGAGCCGCTGCTGCCACAGTACCCGGCCGATCTGTGGGGCCCGGCAGAGCGCACCGGCCGCGCCACTTACACTCTCAGCCTGCCGGAGGCCGCGGCCGGGCAGCCGCTGACGCTGTATGCCGGGGTGTATCTGGCTGATGGCCAGCGCCTGAGCATCACCCGCAGCCGCTTCGCCAGCACGCCCGATCAGCGGCTGGCCCTGCCCATCACCGCGGGGGAATGAGGCCGGCCGGGGGCAGAATCAGCCGCTGCGTAAAAAGCGCAGCAGTTTTTGCACCACCTGGCGCAGCGGTGAGCGGGGTTCCGGCGGGGGTGGCGGCGGCGGCAGTTGATAGCGATCATGAAAGGTCTGCTCACCCATGCTGTAGGGTTCGCCGCCGCTGCCAATGGCCAGGATTTGGCCGGTATCAATTTTCACCGGCGCTTCGTGTTCCAGGCTCTGGATGTACACCGGCTCGTCCACCTGTTTGGCCCACACACCGGCGGCTTTGTAGTACGGCGCACAGCCCAGGTGCATCAAATGCTGCTCCGGCGGCGTGGGCTGCCATTCCGGCTCATCCCAGGCGCGGTATGTCTGCGCGAACAACTGCGGCTCCACCGGCCAGTGATCGTACTGCTCCAGCCGGTCATGCACCACGTCCCCGGCCAGGTAACACAGCATGTAACCGGCGCTGGCCACCAGCGTATCGCCCTGCGCGGTGACGACCGTCAGCGGGGCTTCGGCCGCGCTCACTTCCCGCGCCATCACCACCTGCTTTTTACGCTGATAGTGATGAAACCCGGCCGCTTTTAATTGATGGTCTGTCCAGCTTTCCTGACGAATGATGGGATCGGACATGGCGGCTGCCCCCGGCTGCAAGACCCGACAATCTTCTGTGCTCTATTGTATCCATTTTTGCGCCCCCGGCACAGGATTCATGGCCGCGCCGGCCGCGGCCTCCCCCGCCGGCCCCTGCGCGGCCTGTTTTCGTGCCAGACCACTCGCTTACATGCTTGCATAACCACAGCATAGCTCTGGCGGGCGCTGCGGCAGCGGGCCCCCGGCGGCCCCGGCAGCACTTATCCGCGGGTGAGGCACAACCGGGCCCGGCACTTATCCGCGGGTGACGCGACCGCGCTTTCGCGTGATAAGTCATCGGCCCGGCCGCCCCGCCCCCGCCCTGGCCGGGCGACGGCCCGGCGTTTGCCCGGCGCACGCCTGCATAAAAGGGCCGCCTGGCGTATAATGGTGGCGATTCAGTTCATACAGGTGTCATGTCTCATGAGCAGCAATCTCATCGGCAAAACCATCGGGCAATATACGATTCTGGAAGAGATCGGGCGCGGCGGTATGGCCACGGTGTACAGTGCCATGCAAACGTCGATGAATCGCAAGGTAGCCATCAAGGTGCTGCCGCCGCACTTCATGCACGATCCGGGCTTTATGGAACGCTTTGAGCGCGAGGTGGAAGTCATTTCGCACCTGGAACACCCGCACATCCTGCCCATTTACGATTATGGCCAGGCGGAAAATGTGCCCTTCATCGCCATGCGCTTCCTGGGTGGCGGCAGCATGGCGCAGCTCATCCGCCGGGGCGAAATCGCGCTGGAAGCCATCGAAAAGCCCTTCTCGCAGGTGTGCCAGGCGCTGGATTACGCCCATCAGCAGGGCATCATCCACCGCGATCTGAAGCCGGGCAATATTATGCTGGATGAAAATGGCAACGCCTACCTGAGCGATTTTGGCATCGCCCGGGTGATGGGCAGCAATTTAACCGGCAGCGCCATCATCGGCACGCCGGCGTATATGTCGCCGGAACAGGCGCACGGGCTGTCCATTGATGGCCGCTCCGATATTTACAGCATGGGCGTGGTGCTGTTTGAACTGATTACCGGGCGCGAACCGTTCCAGGCAGAAACGCCCATGGGCCTGCTGCTGATGCACATCAATGAGCCGCTGCCGCCCATCCAGGAATTCCGCGAAGAAGTGGGCTACACCGTGCAGGAAGTGGTGGAAAAAGCCACCGCCAAAAACCCGGATGACCGTTTTTCGTCCGCCGGGGAACTGGCGCAGGCCTTCAGCGCGGCCCTGCGCGGCGAAACGCTGTCCCTGCCGCGCACCACCCCGGCCCGCACCCGGCCGCGCGTGGGCGATGAACAGGCGACCATGCCGCCGGCCCGCAGCACCGGCACCGGCGGGACGGTCATCGGCGGGGCCACCGCCACCCCCGGTTCCGGCCGTTCCACCATCCCCGGCCCCACCCTGCCGCGCACCCGGCCGGAGACCGGCACCGGCACCGGCGCGGAGAGCGCCACCCTGCCCCCGGCCGCGCCAGCCCGCAGCCGCTGGCCGCTGCTCCTTGCGGCGCTGGTCATCGTGGCCGCCGGCCTCATCGCCGGCGTGGTGCTGCTGACCGCACCGGACAACGCGCCGGCCACCCCGGCCGCCGTGCTGCCCACGCCTTTCCGCAGTGCCGTTACCGTGCGCCATGACACGGGCAGCTATGGTTACAGCATCTCCATCCCGCAGCGCTGGATGCCCATCGCCGCCGATTACATCGACCGTTCCGACGCGACGCGCATGGTGCATCTGTGGCAATCCGAAGACCGCACCGCCGCCGCCGCGCTGGTCATCACCGAACTGAGCGCGGCCGATTACAGCGCCCGCTTTTACGATGCGCGGCCCGACCTGCGCCTGGTGGACGAATCCACCGCGCCGGATACCACGCAGCGCCGCAGCTATCGCGTCATCCGCGATACCGGCAGCGGCTTCGCCCCCGGCCAGCTCGATGTGTTTTACCGCCAGCGGCCCGGCCAGCTCATCGTGCTGGAACTGTACACCGCCGACAGTGTGGCCACCGACAGCACCATCCTCACCACCCTCCAGCTTATTCTGGATTCGCTGCGGGTGACGGCCGCCCCGCCCGCCGCCTGAGTGATGCCGCCAGAGTGACATTGTTCATGGTTGCATTATGTAGACCGACTGGTATAATGAAAGTAGAAGGCCGCAGGCGATGAACGAAACCCGGCAGCACATCATCCTGACCACCTGTGAACTGCTGGAACGGCAGGGCTACCACGCCACCGGCTTAAAAGAGATCGTGGAGACCAGCGGCAGCCCGCGCGGCTCGCTGTACCACTATTTTCCCGGTGGCAAGGAACAGCTTACGGCCGAAGCGCTGCAAAATGCCGGCGATCAGGTGCTGGAGCGCATTCGCCGGGTGCTGGCCGCGGAGCCGGATGTGATCGAGGCCATCAGCGGCTTCATCCTGCTGGTGGCCCGCCAGGTGGAATTGTCCGGCTATCGCGCCGGGGGGCCCATCACCACCGTTGCGCTGGAGACAGCCAGCACCAGTGAGCCGCTGCGCCAGGTGTGCCACGCCATTTACACCGGCTGGCAGGCGGCCTTTGCGGAACGGCTGCGCCGGGCCCAGGTGGACGACGCGCGGGCCAGCAGCCTGGCGGCGCTGGTCATCAGCCTGCTGGAAGGCGGCATTTTGCTGGCCCGCACCGCGCACAGCCCGCAGCCGCTGGAACAGGTGGCCGGCGAGGTGCGCCGCCTGCTGGCGGCCACGCTGTAGCGCCGGTTGCCCGGTCTTTTTTTTGGCAGCGCATTATACCAATCGGTCTGTATAGTATGAGGTGAGCAGCATGAAACTGGCTATTTTCGGTGGCAGCGGCAAGACGGGGCGGCACCTGGTGGAGCAGGCCCTGCAGGCCGGGCATGAGGTGGTGGCGCTGGTGCGTAACCCCGCCCGCCTCAATCTTCAGCATGAGCGCCTGCACATTGTGCCGGGCGATATTTTGAATGCCGCGCAGGTGGCGGCCGCCGTGCAGGGTGTGGAGGCGGTGGTCAGTGTGCTGGGGCCGCCCAACAATCGGCCGGAGTACACCATCAGCCAGGGGATGCAGCACATTCTGCACGCCATGCAGCAGCACGGGGTGCAGCGCCTGGTGATCTCCGCCGGGGCCGGCGTGCCGGATGAACACGATACGCCGCAGTTCATCAATCACGTCATCAGCTTTGTGCTGCGCCTGGTCTCGCGGTACGTGGTGGAGGATATGGAGCGCGTGGTGGCGCTGGTGCGGCAGTCCGGCGTGGACTGGACGATTGTCCGGGTGCCCATGCTGACCGACCAGCCCGGCGGCCGCGCCATCCGTACCGGCTATGTGGGCCAGGGCACCGGCGCACAATTATCGCGGGCCGATATGGCCGCCTTCATGCTGCGCCAGGTGACAGACCGGCAGTATGTGCGGCTGGCACCGGTCATCAGCAATTAAACCATCTTCACAGGGGGAAACAGCATGACGGAAACCATTCTCATCACCGGGGCCGGCGGCAATGTGGGGCGCGAAGTCGTCCTGGCGCTGGCCGCGCCGCCGGGCCCCGCAACCGCAACCGCAACCGCAACCGTGAAAGCCGCGCTGCTGCCGGAACTGGTCACGGCGTGGGCACCGCTGCCCGGTGTAACGCCGGTCGCCTTCGATTTTTTGCAGCCAGCAACTTTTGCCGGGGCGCTGGCCGGCGTGCAGCGGGTGTTTTTGCTGCGGCCGCCCGCCCTGGCGGATGCCCGCCGCCACTTCGCGCCCTTCATCCAGGCGGCCCGCGCGGCCGGCGTGCGCCAGGTGGTCTTTCTGTCGCTGGTGGGGGTGGATCGGCAGCCCTTTGTACCCCATTACCAGATCGAGCGCCTGCTGCGCGACTCTGGCATGGGCTGGACGTTTCTACGGGCCAGCTTCTTCATGCAAAATTTGAACACCACCCACCGCGACGAAATCCGCCGCCGCCATGAGCTGTACATCCCGGCCGGGCGCAGCCGTACCAGCTTCATTGATACGCGCGATATTGGCGCGGTGGCCGCGCGGGTGCTGACGGAAAGCGGGCATGAAGGCCGCGCCTACACGCTGACGGGCAGCGAAGCGCTGAATTATGACCAGGTGGCCGACATTTTCAGCGCGGAACTGGGCTTTACCGTGCGTTATGCGTCGCCCTCGCTGGCGGCCTTCGTGCGGTCACAGCGGCAGCAGGGCACGCCCTGGGGTTATACGCTCATCATGGCGCTGCTGTACACGCTCACGCGCCTGGGGACGGCCAGCGTCGTCAGCCCGGATGCCGCCCAACTGCTGCAACGGGCCCCGCGCACGCTGCGCCAGTACGTGCAGGATTATCGCCAGGCGTGGTTAACCGCCTGACGCTGCGCCGGCCCGGGTCTGTCATCCGGCCCGGGCCGGTTTTAGCCGCTGCAATCGCGGGTGCTGCCGGTCTCTTTCGGGCGGGCTTCCAGCAGCAGCGGCACATCAAAGGTCTGCCGGTCGCGCACCACGCGCAGCATGACGGTATCCCCCGGTGCCGAATTCATCACCAGGTAAGCCACCAGTTCATCCATATTCCGCACATACTGCCCGTTGATGGCCACGATAATATCGCCGCCCCGGCAGATGGTCTGGCCGCGCACGTCGATCACCTCCGTGCCGCCGCGCAGCCCGGCTTTATCCGCCGGGGAGCCGCCGGTGATGCCGCGCACCAGCACCCCCTGATCGACCGGCAGTTCCAGCGCTTCGGCCAGGCCGGCCACGCCAAAGCCATTTTCTTCCGGCGCGACGGAAATACCGAGCCAGGCATATTCCACCCGCCCTTTGGCGATCAATTCCGGCACCACCCGCGCCACCGTGCGCGAGGGCACCGCGAAGCCCACGCCCTGGAACACGCCGCTTTCCGTGCGGATGGCCGTATTCACGCCGATCACCTCGCCCTGCGAATTGAACAGCGGCCCGCCGCTGTTGCCGGGGTTGATGGGCGTATCGGTCTGGATGATGGAGGGGTTCTGGAAGCCGGGCAGCGCGGCGGCATCAATGAGCGCGGCCGAGCGCAGCGTGCGCCCCAGGCCGCTGATGATGCCCACCGACATGGAACTGTTCAGGCCGAAGGGGTTGCCGATGGCGATGGCCCGCTGCCCCACCTGCACCCGGCTGGAATCGCCCAGGGGCAGCGGTTGCAGCCGATCCAGACGCACCTCCACGCGCACCACGCCCAGATCGCTGTAGGTATCCACCCCCACCGCCCGCGCCTGGGCCACGTAGCCATCGTTGAAGGTGACGCGAATATCCCGCGCATCCTTGATGACGTGGGCGCTGGTGATGATGTGCCCCTGCATATCATACACAAAGCCGGAGCCGCGGCTGGTGTCGCTGCCGCCGGGGGCTTCCAGCGCCGCCTCAATGTTGACGATGGCCGGCGTAACGCGGCTGTGTAAATTGGTCAGCAGCAAATATTCGGCATCCGCCGCGGCGATAATCTCAGCGGAGACGGGTGTGGGCAGGGGGGCCGGGGTCGCTTCCGCCGCCACACTCACCGGCAGCGCTTCCACCGGGGTACTGACCAGGCTGCCCGGCGGGGTGGGGGCGGCGCTGCACGCTGTCAGCAGCAGCAGCCCGGAAAACCACAGGCCCATCGTCGTGCGGGCCCGGTTGCGTGTGCGAACAGTCATGCAGGCTCATCTCCGGCGGGTTCAGGGGTGCAAAGAATCGCGCAGTTGTTCCACCAGGCGGCGCTGTTCCGGGGTCAGGTGTTCCGGCACGGCGATCTGGATGCGGGCGTACAAATGGCCGAACTGCTCTTTCTGGCGCAGCAGCGGCATCCCCTTGCCCGCCAGCCGAAAACGCCGGCCGGACTGGGTGCCCGCAGGGATATTGAGCCGCACCGGCCGGCTGAGCGTGGGCACTTCCGCGCTGCCGCCCAGCAGGGCCGTGAACAGGTCAATCGTCACATCCACGTACAGGTCATCTCCTTTGCGCTCAAAGGTAGCATCCGGGCTGACTTCCACCACCAGGTACAGGTCGCCGGGGGTGCCGCCAAAAGCGCCGGGCTGGCCCTCGCCGGCCAGGCGTACCCGCGTCCCCGTCTCGGCACCGGGCGGGATGGCGATTTTCTTCTGCTGGCCATTTTTGGTGATGAGGCGGCTGGTGCCTTCGTAGGCCTCGCGCAGGGTGATCGTCACCGGCTGCTCAAGATCCTGCCCTGCCACCTGCCCGCCGCGGGCATAGGTGCGGCCGGCCCCGGTCGACCCGCGGGTGTTGTTGTTCATGTTGCCGAAAATGCTGGAGAAAATATCGGAAAAATCCTCCACGTTAATGCGCGGCCCCGCGCCGCCGGGCCCGCCGCGCGGCGTAAAGCCCTCCGTGCGCCCGAACATATCATACTGTTCGCGCCGGGCTGTATCGCCCAGCACTTCGTAGGCTTCGCTCACCTCTTTAAAGCGGCGCTCGGCCTCCGGGTTATCCGGGTTCACATCCGGGTGATATTTGCGGGCTTCGCGCCGAAACGCTTTTTTGATGTCCTCCTGCGAGGCATCCTTGCTCACGCCCAGGACTTTGTAGTAATCGGTTGCCATCGTCGGTTGATTTCTACCATGCTCATGCTTATTCTCCAGATTATAATCAAAAGCATAAAATTCTGGTTAGAATTGGGGAGATTGCCGATGCGCCTCGCCCGTACCTGCGCCCGGTGGTGGTGGATGGCCGGGCTGCTGCTGAGTGGCTGCGCGGCGCTGGAAACTGCCGGCTGGCCCGCCCTGAACATTGAGGCGGCCCTCATGGCGCAGGTGGCCGCAGACTGGCAGGACGCGCCCTGTACGCCGCCGGTGGGGCCGCTGCGGGCCGGCACCGTGCCGGATGCCGCCATCAGCGACCGGCTGGCCGCGCTGGCCGCCGCCGACCAGGCAGACCGCAGCGCGGGCCTGCCCCTGGCGACGCTGGCGGCCGCCGACCGCGACCGACGTGCAGCGGTGCTGGCGCTGATGCAGGCCGGGCAGCTCGTGACCGGGGCGGATTTTTACCACGCCGGGCTTATTTTTCAGCATGGCGACTGTCCCGCGCATTTCTGGCTGGCGGTGGCCCTGGCGGAACAGGCCATCGCGCGGGGCGACCCCAACGGCAAAGCGCTGTACGCCGTCGCGGTGGATCGTGCGTTGAGCGCGGTCGGTCAGCGGCAGCGCTTCGGCACGCAGTATTACGTCTTTGCCGGGCAGTGGGTGCTGTACCCGGTGGAACCGGCCACCACCGATGCTGAACGCGCCGATTACGGCGTGCTGTCGCTGGCCGGGGCGCTGCGCCGGGCGGCCGCGCTCAACCGGCACCGGCCGCCGGCCCCCTGATGTTTATTTTTTTTGCACCCCAGGAGCATGATGATGGATTTTAGCGGCAAAGCGGTACTCATTACCGGGGCTTCCCGCGGGATCGGGCGGGCCTGTGCCCGCCGGTTCGCCGAACACGGGGCGCGGGTGGCCGTGCATTATCATCAAAATCAGGCCGCCGCCGAAGCCACGCTGGCGGAACTGCCGGGGCAGGGTCATGTGCTGGTGCAGGGTGACATCAGCCGGCCGGAGGACGTGCAGCGCTTTGTGGCCGCGGCCGCCGCCGGGCTGGCCGGGCTGGATGTGCTGGTGAACAACGCCGGCATTTATGAAGATCACCCGGTGATCGGCAGCAGCTATGCCGACTGGCAGGCCGCCTGGCAGCGCGTGTTACACGCCAATCTGGTGGGCGCGGCCAATGCCATCTTTTGCGCCGTGCCGCACTTCCAGGCCCGCGGCGGCGGGCGCGTGGTCAATGTGTCGTCCCGCGGGGCCTTCCGGGGCGAACCCACCGCCCCCGCTTACGGGGCCAGCAAAGCCGGCCTCAACAGCCTGGGCCAGTCGCTGGCCAAAGCCCTGGCCCCGCACAACATTTTCATCGGCACGGTGGCCCCCGGCTTTGTGGAAACCGATATGGCCACCGAATTTCTGGCCGGCCCCGCCGGCGATTTCATCCGCCACGAAAGCCCGTTAGGGCGCGTGGCCACCCCGGCGGATGTGGCCACGGTGGTGCTGTTCCTGGCCGCTCCCGGCTCCGAATTTACCACCGGCACCATCATTGATTGTAACGGAGCCTCCTACCTGCGAACCTAATGCCGGCCGGGACTGTTGTGGCATAGACAGCAGCGCGGGCGGGCGTATCATACCCGGCATTCGGTGTGACCATAGTGTCTGGAAAAAGATGATGTCTGACGCAATCCAGTATCCTGATGTTCTGGGCACCCTGACGCAGGGCAAACGCGCCGTCAGCGGGGCGGTGCATCTGGCCTCGGCGCTGCGCCCGCGCATCGTGCGCGCCGGCCGCCCGTTTGAAATGCTCATGCTGGTGCAAAATACCACCGATCTTGATCTGGAAGTGGTGGCCACGCTGCGCCTGCCGGAGAAGGATGCCCGCGGGCAAAGGGGCCGCTTCATCACAAAGGCGGATAAGCTGGCCTTTCGCCTGGAACCGGCCGAAGTGGGGCTGGTGATTTTGCCCCTCACCAGCCTGCCGGATACCGCCGCCAGCGCCGATTATAAAATTGGCATGGATCTGCGGGCGGGCACTGTGCGGCGCGATAAGCCCAACCGCATCCGGTCGCCCCAGGGCGGCGACCCTTTCGACTTTAGCCACCTCAGCGACGAGCGCCGGGCGCTGCTGACCGAATTACAATCGCTGCCGTGGCACGCCAGCGCCAGCGGCACCCTGCTGGAATCGCCCCTCACGGTGATGTCTGGCACGGTGGGGGCCTTTGCCGACCTGCGCCCCTCGTGGACGAGCTTATGGACGCTGCGCGACCACAGTGACCAGCGTATCTTCGTGCGACGCTTCGCCGGGCTGATGAAAGAGAAGCTGCTGCCGCGCTTCACCCTGCGCGAAGTGCTGCCCGTGCTGGAGGATTACACCGCCACCCGCTTCCAGAAACTGCGCTACCAGCCCACCGAAGCCGAGCGCCGCCTCATCGCCCGGCTGCTGACGCGGCTGTTCACCCTGGCCGGGCTGGATGCCAAAAAGGCCGCCCTGCTCAGCCAGGGGGCAGACCTCAATGTGTCGCGCTATCTCACCGATGATTTCTTCCAGTCCGAACAGGCCACCGTGCACCTGCCGGACTGGTTCGAGAAATTGCTGGAACTGGTGGAAAAAGATGAGCGCCTGGCAGAACACCCGGTGCGGGCCGTGGCCCACTTTCTGTATGATGACCTGCTGCGGGCGGCCATGCTCTACGCCTTCATGACCATCGAGGAAGCCCTGGGCATCGAGATCGGCTCGCTGGAAGAACGCCTGGCCTATACCGATCAGGTGCTGGCGAAAATTGAGGCCAATGCGCTGGATTTTGACGCGCTGTATATGCCGCTGGTGCTGGGCGGGGCGCTGGTCATCGACCAGACGGCGCAGCGCGGCGAAAAACCGTCCGACTTTATCGACAGCCTGCGAAAAATGCTGGCCGCGCGGGCGAAAGAGAAGACCGACGACAACGAAAACACCTTTGAGCTGGCCAGACAGGTGACGCTGCACCTGGAAAATAAATTCGTCAGCGATCAATGGTAGCCACTTCTTGCACGCTGTTTACGCCTGCCCTATGCGATTCTAATACAGCGCGGGTATGCTGGCGTACAGGGTGGCGGGCCATGCCCTGCCCGCAATCCGGCCGGATTGCAGTACAATCAAGACAGCCCGCCCGTAACGACAGGATGGCACATGTTAGGGTTTGATCGCTTTACGGAACGCGCCCAGGATGCGGCTGTGAGAGCAGTGGAAATCTTACAGCGCTACGGGCATAACCAGGTGGACACCGAGCATCTTCTGCTGTCCCTGCTGGAACAGCAGGAAGGGGTGATTCCGCAAATTCTGGAACGCCTGACTATCGATATTAGCCTGGTGCGTACCCGGCTGGACGAAGCGCTGCGGCGCGGCTACCGCACGGCCGCCATTTATGGCCCCGGCGGCGCAAACCAGGTGTTCATCACCCCGCGCGTGAAGCGCATTATTGATCTGGCCAAAGAAGAATCCAGCCGCCTGCGCGATGAATACATCAGCACCGAGCATATCTTCCTGGCCATCCTCACCGAGCGCAACACCGATACGGCCCGCATCCTGGCCGATTTTAACATCACCCGCGACCGGGTGATGGACATGATTAAGGACATTCGCGGCGGGCAGCGCGTGACCGACCCGCAGGCGGAAAGCCGCTACCAGACGCTGGAAAAATACAGCCGCGACCTGACGCGCATGGCCATGGAAGGCAAGCTCGATCCGGTCATCGGGCGCGAGGAAGAAATTCTGCGCGTCATCCAGATTCTCAGCCGGCGCACCAAAAATAACCCGGTGCTCATCGGCGAGGCCGGGGTGGGCAAGACGGCCATCGTGGAAGGGCTGGCGCAAAAAATCATCAGTGGCGACATCCCCGAAACGCTGATGGGCAAGCGCATCCTGAGCCTGGATTTAAGCGGGATGCTGGCCGGCAGCCGCTTTCGTG
>JALOOI010000103.1 GCA_025454495.1 Anaerolineae bacterium | reverse complement strand
GCAGGCGATGAAGCCGCCCTGCACATTGTCCGAACCGATGTAGCTGAGGGGGAAGGTGACGGGCCCGGCGGCATAATCGCCATCGCCAATGAAGGTATCGACGGTGATGATGGGAATGCCGGCATCCTGCACGCGCTGGAGGACGGGGATCATCTGTTCCTTGTCGGTGGGGGCGGTGATGAGGCCATCAATATCGCCACGGGCCACCAGGGCTTCGATGATGGGGGTTTGCACGGTGGGGTCGAAGCGTTCCGGGTCCTGCTGGATGATTTCCACCCCCAGGTCGGCCGCGGCCTGCATGACACCGGCGCTCATGGTGATGTAGAACGGATCAGGGTTCACACCGGGCACAAAAGCGAAGGTATAGCTTTCCGGCCCTTCCTGGGCTGCTGCCGGCAGCGACAGCAGAACGATCAGAAAAACAGCGACGAGCGAAAGAGACTTTCTCATAAATAGATGATCCTTGAAGACTATCTGAACAGCGAAATACTTTATCCCGGTGGTTGGCCGGAGTGGTCTGTACCACGGACAGACTATACCACGCCGGCCGGGGGGCTGCAACACATTGGCAACGGGCGCAGCCACCCCGGCCGCGGGCACCGGTGGCCCTAATCACCGCCCACCAGTTGCAGGCTGATGGAACAGCCATTGGTTTCATTCTGCGATTCGATATATTCCGGCGACAGCACATACAGCGAGCGCACGCCATCGCTGTAGGTGCCGCCTTCCACCTGGCTGAAGGGCAGTTCGGAGCCGAAGAAGATCATCAGCAGTTCGGTGCCATCCACCTCGAAGGTGATGGGGATAATCTCGCCCAGGCGTTCGCCGCAGGAAGCGGAGAGCAAGCGCCATTCGCCGTTCAGCGGGGTGCGGTTGCGCTCCAGCACGGCGGCCAGTTCTGCGGCCGTCAGCGGCGCGGCGATGCTCACCGTCTCCGGCAAAAGCTGCACGGGCAGCGCGGCCACGGCCGCCGCGGTGTACACTTCCACCACCAGGTCGCCGGTGGCGCTGCCGGCGGCATCCAGCCCCACGCGAATTTGCGTGCCGGCCGGGGCGATGGCGGTGCGCCCGTTCAGCGTGGCCCGCGCTTCGCCCTCCAGCACGGCCACGGTCATCGCGCCGCCGGCCTGCGCCCGCAGGTACACCGTGGAACCCACTTCGATGAACAGGCCGTTCACCACCAGGCTCACACGGCCGGCACCGGCCGGCGTTTGCAGCAGAATGCCATCCGCCGGCGCTTCGGCACACTGCGGGTTGCCCACGCCGGAGGTGAAGTAAAACGCCTGCATGGGGCCATAGGTCAGCCCGTCGGCATCCAGGTTATCATCCAGGATGGCCAGCGAAGCCACCGGCCCCGCGGCGCGGGTGGTATCCCCCAGCACCCAGCCGGTGCCGCCATCCGGCAGCTTCAGGCGAATCCAGGTGGCGGCTTCGTTGCGCCCGTCCGCCACGTAACTTTCGCCATTCCGCGCCGACCCCACCTGAGCAAATTCGGTGCCGGGGCCGCCGCGAATGCGGGCATTCTTGCGAATATCGACGTTGATGGTGGGCAGGTCGGCGGCGCGGCGGTCTTCCAGCGCCAGTTCGCCCATCAGCAGCATAATGACGTTCTGCCCCGGAAGCTGGTCAGGCAAATTGGCCTGCACGCTCATCAGCAGCACGCCCCACACATCCGGCGTGTCCATGCCACTCATCGTCAGCGATTGAATATCCGTGATACTGGCCCGGTCGCCGGGGTCGCTAAAGGCAAAAGCGGTGGCAGCGGGCTGTGGCTGCGCCTGAATTTGAATGTTGCCGTAGCACGCTTCATTGCGTTCCACCCCGGCACACGCGCGGTCGGTCAATTCCAGCGCCTGCTGCACCAGCGCCGGGCATTCGCCCTGCGCCAGCGCCACCCCGGCGGCCAGCAGGCAGGGCAGCACCAGCGCCAGGCGGCGCAGGCTCCTGCGGATATAGATGTGCATCCTGTTTCCTCCCTTAACATACAGGTCAATGGGGCCCGTCAGGCATGGCCGGCCGCGGCCCGCTGTACAGCCTGTTAGATCCTCCTGAAAAGCTGCCAGAGCGTTCTCGTCGCCGGCAAGATGCCTTCTTACATCATTATGAATCATACGACAGACTGACGTTCTGTGCCACTGCCCCCGGCAGCGATGGACTTATTTCAAAAGCGGCCGCTTTTCGTTACACTTGCTACCAGCCTGCGCGATGGCCGGGTGCTGTAACTGTTATGGAGTTCGGATGAGCCGCGCTGTTCAGGGTGTTGTGCTGTCGCTGTTTGATGAAGTCCACAGCGTGATCGGCGCAACCGTCGCTACCATTCGCTGTACCAAAGCCACCCTGGTGCATCTGTCACACACACTGGAAAATATCGTCTTTGAGCATCGCCTGCCGGCCCTGCTGTTCACCGGCTTTCAGGAATCCAAACACTGGCAGCAGGAAACACAGCGCTACCTGGAGATGGCCGAGGTCGCCCACCAGATTTGCATCTTCACCGGCGGCCGCCCCCTGCCGGACGATCATCCGGCCAACCTGGTGCAGGTGTGGCTGCGCGAACCCGACCCGCTGCGCCAGGAGTGGTTTCTGGTCATTTTTTCGGAGTCGTTCTCCGTGCTGCTGTGCGGCAAAGATCAGCAGGCGGTGGATGTGGTGGAAGGGCTGCGCCAGTTCGATACGCTGCTGACCTTTGACCCGGTGGTGATTGGCAGCGTCCTCGACCGGGTGGAAGCCATCCTGACTGATTACGGCCGGCCTGAGGTGCGGCAGCAGTTACAGGAGGGCCGCCGGCGCTACCCGCTGCCACAGACCAATATCGCGCTGGTGAATACCGTCATCAATGAACTGATTCGCTACGAAAAAGAACTGGCCGTGCGGATGGTGGAGAGCGAAGCCCGCCAGCGCGAGGCCGAACTGCTGCGGGCGGCGCTGGAAAAAGAACGCGAGCTGAACAGCATCCGCCAGCGGCTGATGACCACCCTCTCCCACGAACTGCGTACCCCCATCGCCACCATTATGACTTCGGCGGAGCTGATGCAGCGCTACCCGCAGGTGCAGCAGGAGCAGCGCCTGCACAAGATTAAGCAGCAGGTGCTGTATCTGGATGATATGCTGCGCGGGATGCTCATCATCCTCAATGACAGCGACGGCACGCTGCCGTTTCAGCCGGCCCGGATCGACCCGCTGCCGGTGTGCCAGCGCGTCATCCAGCAGGTGGAGCACAAAGATGACCAGCGCCATCGTTTTGTGCTGCACCACAGCACCAACGGCCGTTCTGCCTGGCTGGATGTGCGCCGCCTGGAATATATCCTCAGCCATTTGCTGGCCAACGCGGTGAAATTTTCGCCGCCGGGCAGCACCATCACCGTCTCGCTGGAAACCATCGCGGATGAAGGCGGGCTGCTGCGGCTGCGGGTGTGCGATGAAGGCATGGGCGTGCCGCCGGAGGACATCGACCATATTTTTGAAGCCTTCCACCGGGGCAAAAATGCCGAAAACATCCGCGGCAGCGGCCTGGGGCTGCGGATCGTGATGGACAACGTGCGGCGGCACGGCGGCCGCGTCACCGTCACCAACACCACGCCCGGAGCCTGCTTCACGGTCGATTTGCCGCTGCACGCCAGTACCTGACGCGGCCGGTCACGGCGACCACAGCCCGGATTGTTGCAGGGCATACAGCGCCGCGCCGGCCAGGCACACATCATCGCCCAGGGCGGCCGGGCGGAGCAGGTCTGGCGGCAAAAAATCCGGGTGCAGCGCCATGTGCGCCATCACCGCGCGGGCCGGGTCCAGCAGCAGGTCGCCCAGGGTGCTCACGCTGCCGCCCAGGACGATGGCCTGCGGGTTGAACAGATGCGTCAGCGTCATCAGCCCGGCCCCCAGCCAGCGCCCCGCCTCCTGCACGATCTGGCGGGCCAGCGCATCGCCGGCCTGCGCGGCCGCGCCCACCGCCGCACCATCCACCGTGGCCACCTGGCGCAGCAGCGACGGCTCCGCGCCAGCCTGAAGAAGCTCGCGGGCCCGCCGCCCCAGGGCGGTGCCGCTGGCCAGGTCTTCCAGGCGGGCCGGGCGGCCATCCGGCAGCAAAAAGCACTGGTGCCCCGGTTCAATGGCCAGGCCGCTGCTGCCGGTGAACAGCGACCCCCGCAGCACTGCGCCGCCGCCGATGCCCGTACTCAGCGTCAGGTACAGCAGCGGGTCGGCCCCGCGCCCGGCCCCCTGATGGTATTCTGCCAGCGCCCCCAGGCTGCCATCATTTTGCAGCCAGCCGGGGGCCCCGCCCAGCGCCTCAGAGATCACATCGCGCAGGGGCACATCGCGCCAGCCGGGCAGCGTGAGCGCATGGTGAATGATGCCGGTGGGCGGGTGCAGCGGCCCCGGTGCCGAAATGCCAATGGCCAGCGGCACACTGCCGGCCGGAATCACGCTGCGGGCGGTGGCAATGATGCGGGCCAGCACGTCATCCGCCGGTTGATCCACCAGGGAGGGGGTTTCGGCGCGGGCAAGCTGCACCGCCTGCCGGTCATACCAGGCGGCCCGGGTGCGCGTGCCGCCAAAATCAATCGCCAGGATGGCCATGGGCCTCACTCCAGTCCATTGATGCGGCTGTACAGGGCCGCATCCGGCGGCGGCACGGCCGTATCTGGCAGCGGGCCCGGGTGCAATTGCACCACCCCGCCGCGTACCACCGCCACGCCGTGCATGGTGCCGGCGTGCAGCGCCTGCCAGGCGGTGGCGGCCAGCCGCCCGGCCAGCACCCGATCCGCATGGGAGGGCGTGGCCCCGCGCTGCGCGTGCCCCAGGCGCACATCCCGCATACGGATGCCGGTCATGGCCGGCAGCGTCTCCGCCAGGGTGCGTGCGCCGGCAGCAAATTCCCCCACGATGAGCAGCGCATAGCCTTCGCGCTCCACCGTGCTTTTCAGCCGCTGCGCCAGCCAGTCCAGGCTGTAGGCATATTCCGGCAGGATGACCGCGTGGGCGGCGGCGGCTTCGGCCACCGCCAGCGCCAGGTTGCCACAGTGCCCGCCGAGCGTTTCCACCATGAACAGGCGGCCCGGCAGCGCGTGCGCCGTCGCCCGGATGCCGTCAAGGGTGGCAGAGGCATACTGACATGCCGAATCAAAGCCGAGCGTTAGCTCAGTGCCGGGGATGTCGTTATCAATGGTGGCCGGCAGCCCGATGCAGCGCAGCCCCCAGGCGGCCAGCAGCGGCAGCACATGGCGCAGCGTGCCATTGCCGCCAAACAGCAGCAGCCGGTCAATGCCGCGCTCACGCAGCACCTGGCGCAGGTGATCCGGCGCATCCGTTTGCGCCAGCACCGGGTCACGGCTGGACGGCAGCAGCGAGCCGGGCTGGCCCAGCCAGGGCAGGCAGTCGGCCGGGGTGAGCGGACGCAGGGCATTGTCCAGCACCGCCGGAAAACCCCCCAGGGCACCATATACCTGCTGCCCGGCCGCCGTCGCCAGCCGCACATACTGCGCGATTGCCATGTTAATACCGGGGGCATCGCCCCCGCTGACCACAATCAAACTGTTGGACATGCTGGCTCCAGAACGATGAGGTAAAAAAGCCGCTGGCAGCACAAGCATACCGCCGCCGTGCGGCGCTGGCAACCGCAGCTCAGGCCCGCCGGCGGGACTGCCCGTAGCAAAAATGCCCCGAAACGCTACAATACCCCCGGACGCATCATCAGTTTCAGGATAAGAGCGCATGGCCAAAGAGATCAGAATTGTGACCTTCATCAATGACCGCGAAGGGCGGGAGCAGGGCGAAGAAGAATTAACGCGCATGGTGAACGATGGCTTCGTCATTCAGGCGGCCGGCGGCGGCACCGGCGCGGATATGGTGTGGGGCTTCGTCATCCTCCAGCGCGAAAATGACGACAAAGACAGCTAACATGGCCGATTCACTGCTGGATGCCAGCGGGAAAGTGGTCATCGTCACCGGGGCCTCGCGCGGGATCGGCCAGAGCATCGCGGAGGGCTTCGCCGCCGCCGGCGCAGCCGTGGTGCTGGCCAGCCGCAAACAGGCCGATCTGGAGGCGGTGGCGGCCGGCATCCGTGACCGGGGCGGCCAGGCCCTGGCCCTGGCCGCGCACACCGGCAAAAAAGACACCCTGGCCGCGCTGGTGCAGCAAACCGTAGACACCTTCGGCCGGGTGGATGTGCTGGTGAACAACGCCGCCACCAACCCCCATTTTGGCCCGGTGCTGGAAGCCGACGACGGCCAGTGGCTGAAGACGCTGGAAGTGAACCTGCTCGGTACGGTGTGGCTGTGCCAGCAGGTGGTGCCGCACATGCGGGCCGGGGGCGGCGGGCGCATCATCAACATTGCTTCCATCGTCGGGCTGAACCCGGGGCATTTTCAGGGCGTGTACAGCGCCAGCAAAGCCGCGCTCATCAGCCTGACGAAGACGCTGGCGCTGGAACTGGGGCGCGAGAACATCCTGGTGAACGCCATCGCCCCCGGCTTAATCCAGACCAAATTTGCCCAGGTGATCTGGGAGAATGCGGCCACCATGCAGGTGGTGGAAGCCCGAACGCCGGTCGGGCGCATTGGCCAGCCGGAGGAAATCGCCGGGCTGGCGCTGTGGCTGGCTTCGCCGGCCGCGGCCTTCAGCAATGGCGCGGTGTACGTGGTAGATGGCGGTATGACGCTCGGCTCGCTGTAACGCGCCCGCGCCAGACACAGTTACAGTCACAGTACGGTTCAAGACATTGAGGATGCCCGGTGAAATTTGAACTGTATACGGCCAAAAATATCAAACAGTGTGTGTCCGCCCTCAATGAACGGCTGCAACAGCCGGAGAGCCGGTCACGGCCGGCGCTGGTGGGGCAGGCGGACAAAAGCGGCACCTTTGCCCTGGCGCTGTCATCACAGGTGGCCGGCGGTTTTCGCCGCACCACCCGGCTGCGCGGCCACCTGGAGCGCGACGGCAGCGTGACCATCGTCCGCGGCAGCGTGTCCGAAGGCATCCCGCGGGAACGGGTGCGGCTGGTGCTGGTGGCGGTGGCGGCCGTGGCCTTCATCATCATCCTCAACGGGCAAACCCTGCTCGGCATCTTCGCTGCGCTCATCGGCGCGGGCATGTATATCCCGCTGGTGGGCGACCACGACAACAGCGCCCGCCTGCTGAAAGAACTGCGCCGCACGCTGGATGCCAAAGACCGCCCGCCGGAGGGCTAAAGGAGCCACACAGTATGAAAAACAGCATCCAGGCGTTCATCCGCCGCGCCGGTTATGAAATTCACCGTTACCATGCCCCGCTGCCGCTGCTGCGGGATGACCCGGCCGCCCTGGCCCGGCTGACGCAGCGCCTGCAACAGCCCCCGGTGAAATTGCATTTCGGCTGTGGGCCGCGGGTGCTGCGAGGCTGGCTGAATTTTGACCTCAGTTATGAGCCTTACGAAAAATATTTACAATATTATGGCGACCGCTTCTATGCCCCGGATGTGCGCGGCACGGCCGATGATCTGTTTGTGCATGATGTGAGCCAGGCCGGGCTGCCCCTGCCGGATAACAGCGTCGATGTGGTCTTCCATGAAGATTTTATTGAGCATTTGTCGCAACGCACGCAGCTATTGTTTCTGGCGGAAACGTGGCGCGTGCTTAAACCGGGGGGCGTGCATCGCATCAACACACCGTCGATCACCGCGTCCATGCGCCAGTCTTCCGATTTTACGCGCGGCTTCGCCGGGGTGTATGTGCAGGAATGGGATTTGTATGCCCACCTGAATATTCTCTCGCCGGGGACGCTGGAGGAACTGGCGCGGCTGGTGGGATACAGCAGCGTGACTTTCAATCACCGCGATGGCAGTGTGTCGCCGCTGATTCCGCCGGAATACCGCCCCGGCCAGGATCGCCCGGAAGACGGCAACCTGTTTGCGGACCTCATCAAATAAAGCCCCGGCCAAACCCTGCACTTTCCGGGGGACAGGTGATGGTATAATGAGCGCTGTACCGGCCGTGCTGCCGGGGGCCGCCTGTCGCCCGGTTCATCAGGAAGGATCGCGCTTTATGCCCGGACGCATTGTGTATGTTCTGCCGCTTATCATCCTGCTCGCCGCCTGCGGCAGCGCCCCCGCCGATGCCCCGGCCGGCGCGGACAGCAGCAGCGCCATCATCCAGTGGAATCGAGATCCGTATCAGGTGGTCTTTCGGGCGGAGACAGTGGGCGGCGAGAATGGCGACAGCCCGGCCGCGCTGAACGAGGTGCCGCCCTGCACCATTTACGGCGATGGCCGCATCGTGTACACCGTGCCCTCGCCGGCCGGCGGTGTGCCCCGCGTCCTGTTCGACCTGCTCGACGATAACCAGATCATCAGCTTTGGCCTGTATTTGACCATTGATTTGCAACTGCTCGCCTATGGCGAAGGCTTCAGCGCCCAGGTGCCCGCGTCCACCATGCCGGTGTATGAACGGCTGACGCTGGCCGTGAACGGCGTGAATCACATCACGGATGCTTTCGCCGAATGGCCCACCGGCTACTATGACATCATCCTCCGCGCCTGCCAGAGCATCCCGCGCACGCCGCGCCAGTTCGAGCCGGATGGAGCGTGGCTGAGCGTGGCCCGCGCCACCTATGACCAGAACGTGCCCACCATTTTGTGGGATGCGACGGCCGCTGATTTTTCCTTCGGGGCGCTGGCGGGGCTGGAAGAAAAACGCTGGATCGAGGGCGGCATCATCCGCATTTTGTGGAATGCGCTGTACCAGAACGGGCTGAACACCCAGTTTGAGGAAAACGGCTTCGTCTACCAGCTTGCCTTACAGGTGCCCGGTGTCACCCGTGATGCGCCGTCTGCACCGCCGGCCCCCTGAACGCAGCACGGCAGGGAAGTCCCTGCCGTGCGTCTATGCTTCCCCTGTCGCCACCACTCAGGGCAGCAGCGCCCCGGTGAGGATGTTCCAGCGCTGCGTGCCGGCAGTGGTGGTGGTCTCCACCGTCTGCGCGTCAATGAAGCGCACGGACTGCATCACCCGGTCAGGCCCGGCCCAGGTGAACGCCGGCTGCGAGGTATCGGCCGCCAGGGCGGTTAAATCCCACACGCGCAGTTGATTCTGGGCGATGACGTAGTAACGCCCGTCCGGGCTGATGGCGTGGCGCGGTAGATAGGTGTGGAAAGTGTGCAGGTTGGCCAGCAGCGTGCCATCGCGCCGGTAGATCATCACATACTCGCTGCGGAAGGGGGCCACCAGCACAAACTGGCGTTCTTCGCGCACGTCAAACGTAATCTGGTACGCGCCTTCGACATCGGTCTGTTCCAGCAGCGACGGGTAGCGCCCGATGAGCGAGCCGTCCGTCAGCCGGTAGCCCTGCACCTCGCCGGTCAAATCCGCCACGCACTGCGAGCGCCCCCACACTTCCTGATGCTCCTCATCCCATACCAGGTTACGCAGGCGGCACACCTGATCCGGCACGGTGAGGGCCAGCGTGCGGCGGCCGGGAACGTTGTACACGTAAAAGACCGGCTCCGGCATCGGCCCCAGGCCGTGTGAGATGGTGATGTAATCGTCATCGTCCCAGGCAATCTCCGGCGCAAGGATGAAGGGAATATCGGTGATGGTGGCCAGGCGGCCGCCAGTGACTGTATCCCACAGGGCATAAGCCTGGCCCGCCTGCCCGAACAAATAGCGGCAGTCCGGCGACCAGGCTTTGAGGTTGATGTAATCGGTGGCGAAGGCTTCCAC
Source organism: Anaerolineae bacterium (assembly GCA_025454495.1). Taxonomy (GTDB): domain Bacteria; phylum Chloroflexota; class Anaerolineae; order Aggregatilineales; family Phototrophicaceae; genus JALHOR01. The sequence continues at coordinate 4,134 of JALOOI010000103.1, read as the reverse complement.
CACGAACAGCAGGGCCCCGGTGCGCGGGTCGCGCAGGGTGAGCGCGTCGTCGCGGTAATTGTAATTGGCGTACACCACGCTGTTGTCGGCGCGGGTACAGGATGTGTTCTCGATGCCCGGCTGAGCAGCAGCCGGCAGCAGGCTGCCGGCCAGCAGCAGCCCGGCGGTGAGGCCCATCAGCAGGGCACGGCGCAGGTTCATGGTTCCCTCCTCCAGAAATGCTGAGCGATTGATCTTCTCATAGCATAACATTCGGCGGCGGGCCACGCTCCACGCCTGCCCTGCGGAATCCCGGCGGCTTATACGCCCAGCGGCTCCGGGGCGGCCGGCTGTGGCTGCGCCGGCTGCACCATCAGCCCCGGGGTGGCCCGCTGCCGGTGGCTTTCCGCCGGCGGAATGTGGCTCATGGCATATTCGGCCAGCGCCGTAATGGTCAAACTGGGGTTCACCCCCGGGTTGCCCGGCATGATGGAGCCATCAATGACGTACAGCCCCGGATAATTGAACACCTGCATCCGGGCATCCACCACGCCGCTGCTGGCATCGGTGCCCATGGGGCAGCCGCCGAGCATGTGGGCGGTGGCCGGGATGCCCAGCAGCGTCTCCGGGACGGTATCCTGCGGAATGCCGTCGATCTTCGCGGCGTAATCGTGCGCCAGCCCGTGCGACAAAGCCACCGGCACGGTGATGCTCTGGCCGGGGTCAAGCTGCGTCACCAGGCCGCGCCGGAACAGGCTAAAGAGGCTGCGGCCGGGGCGAATGCTCAGCGTGCTGTCCACCGTTTGCATGAGCAGCAGAATGGTGCTGCGTTTGGCCCAGCGGAAGGTGAAGCTGCCTTTCGCAAAATCGCGCGGGTGGCGCAGGATGCGCCAGGCGGCTTTGGCCAGCCGGGCCGGAATGCTGCCGCCGCCTTCGATCATGGGCATGGCCAGCAGCCGCATGAACGATGAGCCATGCGGGTAGCGCACCGGCTCCACGTAGGTTTTATCGTCCAGCTTAAAGATGGAGGTGATGGCCGCGCCGGTGGCAAAATCAATGTCATCGGTGCGCCCGGTCACGCCGTTCAGCGCTTCATTGTTGGTGCGAACCATCGTCCCCAGGCGCGGCGAAAGCTGCGGCAGCGACCCGGTGACATCGCGGCAGCGGAACAGCAGGCGCATGGTGCCCAGGGCATGGGCGGCAATGACCACCTGGCGCGTGCGGACGGAGTGCGTGCCGCGCTGGAAGGGCAGGCGCGTTGACCGGCGGTACACCACTTCGTAACGGGCCCCGTCGGCCTGGCCGCTCAGCGGGCGAATATCGATCACTTCGGACTCAGCGCGAATTTCTGCGCCCCATTTTTCGGCGAAGTAGAGGTAATTTTTGGGCAGGGTGTTTTTGGCGTTGTGGCGGCAGCCCACCATGCAGGCAGCGCAGCCGGTGCAGCCGGCGCGGTCGGGGCCGGCCCCGCCAAAATACGGGTCGGGCACGGTGTGCCCCTCCTGGCCCGGTGTGCCAAAAAAGACGGACACATTGGCCATGCGGAAGCTGTCTTCAGTGCCGCGGGCGCGGGCGATCTCCTTCAGAATGTTGTCTGCGGGGGTCATGTGCGGGTGCGGGGCCACCCCCAGCATTCGGCGGGCGGTGTCGTAATGCGGGCGCAGCAGCGCTTTCCAGTCGCCCAGGTCGCGCCAGCCGGGGGTTTCAAACATGCGCTCATCCGGCTCCATCAGCACGCCGGCGTAGACCAGGCTGCCACCGCCGACCCCGCTGCCGTGCAGGGCCATCACATGCTTCAGCAGCGTAATTTCCTGAATGCCAAAACAGCGCAACTGTGGCAGCCACAAAAATTTACGCACATTCCAGTTGCTGCGGGGGAAATCTTCATCGCGCCAGCGTTTACCGCGTTCCAGCACCAGCACACGATAGCCTTTTTCGGTCAGACGCATGGCAGACACGCTGCCGCCGAAGCCCGAACCTACCACCACATAATCGAACACTTTTTCACTCATCGCAAAAACTTTCACAAAGTGGCGTTTCCCTTATTCTAATCAGGATTCGGTTTTTGGCTACTCATTCTCATCTAATGTCACCAGATGCACCCCGCCGATGAGCGTGCGATCCAGTTCGGCGAAACGCGCTTCGCCCAGGCGCTCCAGTTCGGCCCGCACCCGGAAGGATTCTTCGCGCAGGCGGCGCACATCCACCCCCTGGCACACGTCCGGCAGGATGAGCAGCCACTGCACGCTGCGCTGAAGCATTTTGAGCGCCCCGCGATAATTGCCGCGTTCAATCTGATAATAGGCCACCCCCACCTGAAGGATGGCGCGGTACAGGTCACGCACGGGGCCGGCGGTGGCCACCCAGAGTTCTTCCAGCAAATCATGCTGCGCGTAGTATTCACCGGCGTTAAAGCGGGCGATGCCGGCGCGGGCCAGGTCAGGCAGCGCGGACTGGCAATCACAGTCAAGCTGTGCCATTTGCGCGGGGTCGGGCAGGCGGGCGTAAGCCGGCACCAGCCGGTGCAGTTCCTGCACCAGCGCGGCCGGCTCCAGCGCCAGGTCGGCCCCCTGCACGGCCGAGGCGGCGCGGGTGGCATTGTCCGCACTGATGAGCACAATGGGGATGCGGCGTGTGGCCGGGCTGCTTCGGGGCACACTCGTCCAGCGCGACCAGTCCGGGGCGTGGCCATCGACCAGCACCAGGGCGGCGCGGCGCTCAATGAGGGTCTTCATATACTGGCCGGGCTGCGGCAGGTGGATCACGGTGTAATCCGGGTGCAGCGCGGCGCTCACGGCCGGCAGCCAGTCCGGGGAGCCGGTGATGATGATAACGGGTGCAGTCATGGGGCAGCCTCCACAGGGCAACGGGCCGGCGCAACCGCGCCCGCCAGGCCCAGGAGCATAGCCGCCGCGGGGCCGCTTTGCCAGTGCAAACTGAAGGCCGGGCGGCGCTCATCTTCAGTGCTGATAAGTGCGGCGGCGGGCGGTGGCCCGGCCGGCGGGGCCGGCCCGGCCGGCACAGCGTAAGCGCCACCTCCCCCGCTGACCAGCGCCGCCCCGCCAATCGCCGGCAGCGACTGCCACATATGCCAGCACAGCCGCTTTCATGGCCGTTAACATTAACGTCCAGCCCCGGCCGCACCGGCACTTATCAGCCAGGGCTGGCCGGGCAGGGTGGCCGCAGCCGCGCACTTATCAGCCAGTGATCGGCGCGGGCTTCGGCCTGATAAGTGCTGCGGGCCTCATCCATCCTGGCGGGCGGCGGCGTGGGCCGCCTGAAGGTTCACGATCAGCCGGTGCACCGTGGCGCTGTCGGCGATGTCGGTAAAATTGGGGAAAGCCGCGCCAAAGCTCAGCGTCCCCCGCCCTTCGGTGCCGGCGAAGGCGATCACCGGCGGCAAATCGCGGATGAGGGCGGCGAAGACCTGGTCCTGGCCGCGGTGGTACAGCAGCAGCCGGTGGCTGGTGACGGCGTACAGGCGTTCCGGCAGGCGCGTGCGCTGCCACATCTGGAACAGCACCACCAGGGGCGCACCGGCCGCGCCCAGGGCCGCCATCATCAGCAGGGCCAGCAGGCCGGATTCCAGCGGATCCCGCGGGCGTGAGGTGCCGGCCAGCACCGCCACGGCCACCGCCAGCCCGGCCATGGTGCGGGCATAAGACAGCAGCGCCCGCCGGATCGATACCGGGTTGCCGCCGCCGGCCCATACAAGCTGCTCGCCGGGGGCCAGCAGCGCCGTAAAAAGCTGTGTAATCCTGTCGGTGACGGTGGTCATGCTCGCTCCTGTGCCCTGCCCGGCGTACTGCTGTCAGCCGGGGCTACCGTGGTTAGTAAAGACCCTGGCCACCCCGCGCACCCGCTGATTGCCCGACGCTTCATGTTTTCTTATTCGATCAAGTGTTCTATTTTAATCAAAATTGGGCTATACTGCGGGCCGTGGTGCGCCCTGCACCACACCGGATCCGAAGATGAAAGGCCTGGCCAACCATGACGATGACACTGACCATTGTTGAACTGCTGCACAAACTGGATGCCATGCAAAGCGCTTATGAGGACATTCTGGCGCGGCTGGACCTGGAGACCGCCCCGCCCCCCGGCGAATGGACACCGCGCCAGGTGCTGGCGCACGTCATCGGGGCGCTGCACCGGCTG
>JALOOI010000316.1 GCA_025454495.1 Anaerolineae bacterium | reverse complement strand
GACTGCCTGCTCATACCAGGACATCGCGCCGGCCTCCCTGCTGCTCATGAATCCGGGGCCCATTGTAACGCATTCTGCGCCGCCGGGCGGGGCGGGTGCGATGAACCGCCGCCCCCGCTGCGCCCTCATCCCTCGGCCCCTTCTCCCGGGGGGCGAAGGGGAGCAGGCCGGTGTTTTTCCCGTCCCGCGCCTGGGGGAGAGGGAAACAGGGTGAGGGCAACATCCTTCGCCCTCATCCCCCGGCCCCTTCTCCCCGGGGGCGAAGGGGAGCAGGCCGGCGTTTTTTCCGTCCCTCGCCTGGGGGAGAGGGAAACAGGGTGAGGGCATTGTGCCCGGCAACCGGGCGGCGGTGGAACTTCGGCGGCGGCGCTGCGTACAGGTATACAGAAACACCGGGCCGCGGCAGCGCGACCCGGCATACTGTGTTGTTCAAAAACAGGAAGGCCATCATGAAAGTTTTTTCGCAGGACTGGGCCCACGCCTATCACCTGGCCATCAATGCCAACCCGAAATATGCCGCAACCTCGCCTAACTGGGAATGGGGCAAGCTGGCGATGGTGCTGCGCGAAGCCACCGACAGCCGCGCGGTGCTGCTGGATTTGTTCCGGGGCGACTGCCGCGGCGTGAGCAGCGTGACGGCCGAAACGGCCACCGCCGAAGCGGCCTTTGTCATCGAGGGCAGTGAGGCTATCTGGCGCGAGGTGCTGGAAGGCCGGCTGGCCCCGCTGATGGGCCTGATGACCGGCCGGCTGAAGCTGAGCAAGGGCAGCCTGGCGCGGCTGATGCCCTATACCACCGCTGCCGCCGAACTGGTGAACAGCGCCCGCCAGGTGCCCTCAGAGTTTTGAGCGCCGTTTGCGCCACGCCCGCAGCGCGGCCAGCAGCGTGGGCGCGGGCGGGGCCGGGCGATAGGCCGCTTCTTCGATCAGCGGGGCAATCTCGCGCAGTTCCGGGGCGGCGGCCGCCGTCTCCTGCACGGTGCGGGCGGCTTCCGGGGCCAGGCCCCGCGCCCGCAAAATGCGGCGATACTCGCGGAAAATCGCCCGCCGTACCCCGTCCCGGTGATAGCGGCGCGGGCGCTGGAACTGCCAGCGGCGGGCCCGCCGCCACAGCCACCGCGCCAGCCACAGGGCGACCGCCAGCAGCGCCAGCAGCAGCAGCGGCTGGAAAGCCACCCGCAGCAGCCCAAACCCGGCCCGCGCCACCGCCCCTAACGAAATATCCGGGTAATCCAGCCCGAACTGTGACAGCAGCCACTGGCGTACCTCGCCCGTTTGCGGCAGCGCTTCCCACCCGGGCGTGGGGTCAAAGGGCAGCCAGCCGTAACCGGGGAAATAGACCTCCACCCAGGCATGGGCATCGCTGGCCCGCACTTCGTAAAAGCCGGTCATGGCGTTGTAATCGCCGCTGCCATAGCCCACCGCAAAGCGCGACGCAATCCCCAGGTGGCGCAGCATCACAATCATGGCGCTCACGTAATGTTCACACACCCCGCGCCGATCCACAAACAAAAATTGATCGACCGCATCGGTATTCTGAGCCTGCGGCGGCGGATAAAAATCATACGGAATGCTGGTGCGTAAATAGTCCTTGATGGCCATAACCTGATCGTAGGGCGTGGGGGCCGCGCGGGTGAGGTCTTCCGCCAGGCGGCGCGTGCGCTCCGTGATGGTGTCCGGCAGTTGCAGATATTTTTGCATGTCGGCCGGCACGTCCATCGCCGTCACCGTCCGCAGCGTCTCGGCCGGCACATCCACGCGCTCGGAAATGACGCTGTAAATCGTCCCGGCCTCCAGGGCCGCGCCAATGCGAATGCCGCCGCTGGTATCCAGGCCAATCTCCTGCGCGGGGTAAAAAATTTCCAGCGGCTGGCCGCCCGTCCACAGGATATTGGGCATATCCTGCATGATGTAAAACGACTGGATGAAGGTTTCGCCCCGCGCCTCCCGCAGGAAAAACCGCGCCCGCGAGGTGCTGTCGCCCAGGATCAACTGAGTATCGGACAGGCTCCAGGCGCGGCCGTCGTAACGATCAAAGGCATAGCCGCGCCAGTAGCTCCAGGCGGTGCTGCTGACGTACATCATCAGCGTATCGCTGAGGCCGCCGCGATAACTTAAATCCAGGCTGTCGGCAAAGCCATAATAATAATCGCTGGTCTGCGGGTCGCGGGCTTCGTCCAGGTTCGTCCGCGCCCCGGTGATCTGCACCAGCGGCACCGCCGGGTTGATGACATCCTGGCGCGGCTTAAAATCCACCGGGGCGGTGATGGACACCGGCATGAACAGCGGGCGGCCGGCAAAACGCGGCGTAAGCATAAAGATCAGCGGCACCGTGACCACGGCCACCGCCAGCACCCGCCCCACCCACGCCACTCCGCCCATGCGGCCGCCGGCGCGGGGCTGCGTCGCGGACGGAGGCGCGGCCGGGGCCGGCCGCAGCACATAGCGATTCTGCTTCGCGCCATCTTCGCTATCCGCCCGCCACAAAAACGCCAGCAGCACGCCCAGGTACAGCAGCAAAAAGCCGGCAAAGAGCGTATCACGGCTGAGCGTGGCGGCCACGTACAGGTTAATCATGCCGAAGCCCATGGCCGAATACAGGTTGAGGCGGGAATAAATTTCAAAGCTCACCAGGGCCATGGCGAAGACGGCAAACTGGGCCTGCGGGTAGGGCAGCCCGGCGGCGATGGCGTTCACCATGCCACACAGCGCCACATGCAGCAGGATCAAAATGGTGATGGCCGACCAGCGCGGCGGAGCCTGGCGTACCCGGTAGGCCCGCCGGTGGGCCAGCGCCGCCAGCCCGATCCCGACCGGGGCCAGCCACCATAAGCCGGTGGCGTAGGCCATGGCCAGCGTGCCGATGGCCTGGGCCGCCAGGGCCAGCCCGCGCAGCACCCGCGAATCTTCCGGCAGTTTAAGCTGTGGCGACAGACGCAGATAGCGGCGCATGGGTTACGCCGTCGCCTCACCGAACAGCGCGGGGCCCGCCACCGGCTGGTTGAACAGCGGCGAGGTAAACGTCTGCTGGCGACCGTACAGCCCCACCCGCCGGAAAGCCGCTTCCTCCCGTGACCACACTTCGATCAAGCCTTCCGCCGCATCGATCAACCATAATTCGCGGGTGCCGTGCTGCTCGTACAGCGCGAATTTCGTCACCCGGTCATGGAAGGCTGTCCCCGGCGACAAAATTTCCACCACCAGGTCGGGCGCACCCCGAAAATATTTATCCTCTACGTTGACGCAGCGCGTATTGTCGGCCGCCACCCACAGCACATCCGGCTGCACCACCAGCCGGTCATCCAGATGCACATCAGCCGGCGCAAAATAGACTTCGCCATCCGGTTTAAGCTGATCAATCACCTTAAAAATGCGGGCGGCCAGACGTTGATGGTGCAGGGTAGGGGCAGGCATCTCCACAATCTCTCCATCAATCAGTTCGGTGGGCAGCAGCGTTTCCGGCAGGGTGGCATACTCCGCGGCCGTCAGGCGCGGACGGGCCGGGGCCGCGGCGGCCGTCATCGCGGTGGCAGGGGCGGTGGCGGGTGTGATTGAGGTTGCGGTTGTGGTCATAGGACAGACCTCCTGAAGCTGAACAGCGTCTGATGGTCATTATAATGGATGTTGCGGTGCGGGATGAGGGGTCAGAGGGCACGCTGCCCTCACCCTGTTTCCCTCTCCCCCAGGCGCTATGCATTACCCACATCTTGTGGGGGCTGGAGCAGGGTAAAAGTAGCCGTGATGTCCTGTAGGCGTGACCACCCACGCCACAGGACTTTGACACCCG
>JALOOI010000315.1 GCA_025454495.1 Anaerolineae bacterium | reverse complement strand
GATGGTGCCGCACCTGCTGCCCCTGCTGACTGACCCGGATACCGGCGTGCGGCGGCTGGTGGCCGCTGCGCTGGCCGAAGCCGGCGCGACGGCCGTCCCCGGCCTGCTGCGGCTGCTGCAAGACCCGCGCCCGGATGTGCGCCGTATTGCGGCCGGTGTTCTGGGGCGCACCCGTGACCGCAGCGCTGTTCCCGCGCTGGTGGCCTGCCTGGCCGATCCTTCGGTGGATATGCGGGCCATGGCCATCACCGCCCTGGGGCAGCTTGGCGACCCCGCCACGGCCGCCGATCTGGCCGATCATCTGACGGATGAAGCGGTGCCGCGCTGGACGAACCAGAGCCTTCAGGCGCTGGCCCTGCAATCGCTCAAACAACTGGGTACGGAGGAAGCTGTGAGTCTCGTAGAGCGCTGGCGTTCGATGAAAACCGGGTCGCCCCCGCCCATGCAGCCCACCCCGGCGCAGCAGGCGAAATCGGCCCTGATGGCCGGTCAGGCTGCGCCCGCCCGCCCCCTCCCGCGCCTGGCGGATTTTCAGCGGGCGGCCACCCATCCTGACTGGCGGCTGCGGGTGCGCGTGTTTGACTGGCTGGCCACCTCCCGCGAGGCGCAGCCGGCCCCGGAATATGTGCCGCTGCTGTTGCAGGGGGTGCAGGATGCCGAAGCCAATGTGCGCCATGCTGCGCTGCGGGCCCTGGCCCGTTACCCGCTGACGGAGCCGCTGGTGGCGGCCATGCAGGGGGCGCTGCTGGATGATGAATATCTGGTGGCGGATACAGCCGCGCAGCTTCTGGTGAAAGCCGGCGATGCGGCCGTGCCGGGCCTGCTGGAAGCCATGCAGCATCCGGCGGTGGATGTGCGCGGCCGCGCCATGGAATGCCTGGGCCGGCTGCGGGCGGTGGTAGCGGTGCCGCCGCTGGAGGCCGCGCTGGACGATGATCGCCGCCCCTCCCGTGAGGATAAAAGCCTGGGGCAAATCGCGGCCGAAGCGCTTCAGGCCATCAACACGCCCCGCGCTCAGGCGGCGCTGGCGCAGCGGGCCCCGGCCCGGCCGGCCGCGCTGCCCCCCGCCCCCGCGCCCGATCCGCAGGCGATGATCCTGTATCCGGGGCTGGACACTTACGAAACCGGCCCGCTGGATCATCATCTGACGACGCTGCTGCGCCTGGTGGATGAGCTGCACGATGCCGACTGGCAAATCCGCCAGCGGGCCGCCCGTGATCTTAATCGCTACGCCCGCACGCTGCGCGGCATTCGCAACCCGCGCATCGTGGAACGGCTGACGGCGCTGCTGGACGATGATGAAAATTTCGTCCGTATGTCCGCGGTGGAGGCGCTGGCGTGGATCGGCGATGCGGCGGCGGTGCCGGTGCTCATCCAGCGCCTGAAAGACCATCAATTTACCGTGCGGATTGCCGCCGTGCGGGCCCTGGCGGAAATCGGCCACATCAGCGCTTTGCCGGCGCTGGCCGCCCGGCTGGATCAACGCGAGGAGCCGCACGATCTGGTGCGCGAAGTCGTCGCCGAAGTGCTGGGCCGTTTTCAGCAGGAGCAGGTGCTGCCGGCGCTGGTGAATGCCCTCAACGATACGGCCGGCTTTGTGCGCCGCGCCGTGGTGGAGGCCCTGGGCGAAAGCGGCAGCCGCCAGGCCATTCCCTGGGTGGTGCAGGCGCTGCACCAGGGCGATGAGCATATCCGCTGGACGGCCGTCGAAGCGCTCAGCCGGCTGCACGCCACCGAAGCCGTGCCCGACCTGGCCCGTTATTTGTCCGATACGTTTAAGCCCGCCTGGCAGGAACAGCCAGAGCGCCGCCTGTGCGATGTGGTGGCCCTGGTGCTGGAACAAATGGATACGCCCGAAGCCCGTGCTGCTTTGATGCAGTGGCGCGAAGTGGGTGCCTGAGTGATGGGAAAACCCCGGTGAAACTTTTTATCAGTTATGCCCGTGTGGATAAGCCTTACTGCATCCAGATTGCCGAAATGCTGGATATTCACAGCGTCTGGTACGATCAGCGGCTGTATGCCGGCCAGAACTGGTGGCGCGAAATTTTGCGCCGGCTGGACTGGTGCGAAGGCTTTATCTATTTGCTCTCGCCCGATAGTGTGGCCTCGCAGTACTGCCGCGATGAATATTTGATCGCCACGCGGCTGAATAAAATCATTTTCCCGGTGCTGATCGATGCCAATACCCGCATCCCGGAGCCGCTGCGCCAGCTTCAGTATGCCGACCTGAGCAGCGGCCTGACGGTGCAGGCCACCCGCCAGCTTTTGAACGCCATTTATCGCATGGAAAAAGACAGCACCCGCTCCGGCGATCAGTCCATTTCGATCAACAAACTGGGCAAGGAAGAAATCGCCCCGCCCACGCCGGAACCGAGTACCATCATCGGCCGCGCCGCCGAAGCCATGGAGCAAAACAAGTTCGATCAGGCGGTGTTCCTGCTGCGCCAGGCCAAAGAGAAGGGCTTTAAATCGCGCTACTGGAACATTGATGACCTGCTGGCCCAGGCGGAAGATGCCCTCACCGCCCAGACCCGCGATAAAGAAGTGCGCCTGGAATACCAGACCATCAAAGAACTGATTACGCGCAAAATTTCCCGTAAAACCGGCTGCGAAGCGCTGCAATCCTTCCTGCGCGATCACCCGGATTATGACCCCGATCACCTGGGGCGGCTGTGCAGCGGCGATGCGCCCGTGACCATCCTGCGCGTGGTGCCCGACCGGCTGAACAGCCCCCGCGCTCAGTCCGGGCTGACCCCCGGCGCACCGATTGATCTGCCGCTGCTGGACTGGGTCACTATTCCGGCCGGCACCACGCACGATGTCGCCGTGGACTCGTTCACCATCGCCCGCTACCCGGTGACGAATGAGCAGTTTCAGCGCTTTGTGGATGACCCCGAAGGCTATAAGGATGCCCGCTGGTGGACCTTTTCGCCGTATGCGGTGGAATGGCATAAGCGCAATTTGCGCCCGCGGCCGTCGCGCTTTAAGGGTGATACCCTGCCGCGCGAAAGTGTGTGCTGGTTTGAAGCCATGGCCTTTTGCCAGTGGCTGGGCGCAAAAATGGATTGTCCGGTCACGCTGCCCACGGTGGCCCAGTGGCGGCGGGCCGCCTCCGGCGATGATAACCGCATTTACCCCTGGGGTGATACCTTCGATGCCAACAAATGCAACGTCCGCGAAAGCCGCATCCGCCAGACCACCAGCGTGATCCGCTACCCGGATGGGGCCAGCCCCTTTGGCGTGTGCGATTTATCCGGTAATGTGTGGGAATGGTGCCTGGATTCGCTGCCCGAAGAGCCGGATCACAGCGTGGCGCTGAATCTTCAGCGGGCCGTCCTGGGCGGGGCGTTCCTCACCGCCAGCGAACGCGCCCGCACCACCTTCAATTTCCACCTCGATCCTGAATATTACTACGGCACCATCGGTTTTCGCGTGGCCATGCCCGCCTGAAGCCCGCCGCCGGTTGCCCGTAACGCCGGGGCGTGCCTGTTCGCGCCCGCGGTCGATTTGGGGGGTTAGGCAGGGGCACGATGCATCGTGCCCCTGCTCGTTGCCCTCACCCTGTCTCCCTCTCCCCAGGCGAGGGACGGGAAAAACGTCGGCCTGTCCTGCGCCCCTTCTCCCGCAGGGCGAAGGGGCCGGGGGATGAGGGCAAAAAACTTAACGGATAGGCGTGGCATCCAGCGGAATGGTGCCGGTGAGCTGCACCAGTTCCGGCGCATCAAAGGCCCAGTAAATCCACCCGGTGATGACGGGCCCGCTGCGGGTGGTGTAGCGCACGTGCAGCCACTGCACCTCGCC
>JALOOI010000102.1 GCA_025454495.1 Anaerolineae bacterium | reverse complement strand
GAGTTTGATTTTTGCGGCTGAGGCCGGGGGCGGCGGGCGGCTGAAAATGGTGCCGTATTGCCGCCGCCAGTTGATTGACAGAATGCCCCGGACGCGGTATCTTAAAAGCGGTTTAGATCACCGGAAACTGCATCCATGCTGTACGGTAAAGCGCACACCACTCCCATGACTATGACGACTATGCCTGAGATCACCGGGGATGGGGGTTGCCGCCTGCCATAATCAGCCGCGATGCTGAAAATGTACACCAGGGCGCATGGAAACCTCCATGCGCTTTTTTCGTGTGTTCGCCAGTTCATGCCATCCTTGTCGCAGGGAGATCAGCACATGCATAACATCACCATGAAATTCGGCGGTACCTCCGTCGGCACCAGCGAAGCCATTGATAATGCCGTGTCGATTGTTCAGCAGTCGCTGAACGCCGGCCACCGCGTCGCCGTCGTTGTCTCGGCTATGTCCGGGGTGACGGATATGCTGCTGAAATCGGTTCGGGCCGCCGTGGCGGGCGATAAATGGGGCTATTTAACGCTCTCGGACGAGATCCGCCAGAAGCATCTGGACGTGGTGCATGACCTGATCGCCCCCGGTGAACGGCGCGAGGCGCTGCTGACGGCCCTGGGCCAGCTTTTGCAGCAGCACGCCGACCTGTGCGAGGCCATCAACATCCTGGGCGAAGCCACGCCGCGCATCTCCGATGCGGTGGTGTCTTTCGGGGAACGGCTGAGCGCCCGCCTGGTGGCCGCCGTGCTCCAGGAACGCGGGGTGAACGCCCAGGCTTACGATGCCACGCAGTTCATCATCACCGGCAGCAATTTCCAGAGCGCCGAACCCATCACCGACATCACCGAAAAACGCATTCAGGAACAGCTTAAGCCGCTGCTGGCACAGGGCGTTACGCCGGTGCTGACCGGCTTCATCGGCGCGACGATTGACGGCGTGGTGACGACGCTGGGGCGCGGCGGCAGCGATTTTAGCGCGGCCATCTTCGCGGCGTACCTGGACAGCGCCGAACTCATCATCTGGACGGATGTGGACGGCGTGATGACCACCGACCCCCGGCTGGACAAACGCGCCCGCGTGCTGCCCTATGTCTCCTATACCGAAGTGGGCGAACTGGCCTTTTACGGGGCCAAAGTGCTGCACCCCAAAACCGTGCAGCCCATCATCAATAAAAATATTCCGCTGCGGGTGTGTAATACTTTCAATCCGTCGCACCCCGGTACCCTCATCGGTGCTGAATCGCGCCCGAATGACCACATCATCAAAGCGGTGACGGCCATTCGCAGCGTCAGCATGTTGACCGTCAGCGGCAAGGGAATGCTGGGTGTGCCGGGGCTGGCCGGCCGCACCTTCCTGGCCACCGCCCGCGCCGGGGCCAGCATCCTCATGATCTCGCAATCGTCTTCGGAACAGAGCTTTTGCTACACCGTGACCGATGACAAAGCGCTGGCGGTGAAAGCCGCGGTGGAAGATGAGCTGGTCGCCGAGATCAACCGGCAGGATGTGGACAGCGTGGAAGTGAGCCGCGACATCGCCATTGTGACGGTGGTGGGGGCGGGGATGCGCCACCGCCCCGGCGTGGCCGGGCGCGTTTTTACCACCCTGGGCGACAGCGGCGTGAACGTGCTGGCCATCGCGCAGGGGTCTTCGGAATGCAGCATCTCGTTTGTGGTGGCGGAGCCAGACCTGGAACAGGCGGTGCGCTGCCTGCATGACCTGGCGCTGAAAAACAGCGTGCCGCAGCCGGCGTAAGGGTTACAGCCCCAGGCGCGGGTGCCGCGTGGTGGAAAAATCGTCCACGAAGGGCACCCGGGCCTGCACGGCCGCGTACAGCGCCAGCAGTTTTTCGCGGTTGGCGGGCACATCCAGCCGCACGCGCATATCATAGGCATCTTCGCCGTTGCTCTGGTAGTAGCCCGGTTTGATGTCCATCTGCTGGAACAGGTATTTTTCGTACAGGCGAATGGCTACGGCGTTGCTCACGCGCACTTCCAGCACGATATAGCCCGCGCCCAGGTGGATGGCCCGGCGCACCATGCCCGCCAGCACGATCTCGCCATAGCTGTGGCCGCGGTAGGCGGCGTTGCTGGCGATGGTGCTGATGTGCGCTTCCTCCTCAATTTTCCACATGCCGCCATACCCCATGATCGTGCCGGCCGGGGCGGCCAGCGGCCGCTGGCCGCGCCAGCGCTGCCACTGCTGCCATAACCGCTGCCAGGGCGTGCGGGCCGGCGCGGCCGCCGGCGGGCCGCTGTGTTCCAGCAGCACCATATAACTGCACAGGGATTGCTCAATTTCAAAATGGAAGGAACCGGCCGACCAGGGCGGGGTAAAATTCTGGCGTTCCAGGGCCGTCACTGCCACCACATCGCCGGGACGCATATAACGCAGGGTCAGGGTCAAGGCACCTCAGCCTTCCGCAGATGATTCGGTTTTGAGATAGACGGGCACCACCCTGGCGGGGGGGAAATCGGCCGCGGTGCCTTCGCGCAGCCGCCGCCAGGCTTCCTGGGCCAGGAACCCGGCCCGCCGGGCCCGGTACGCGGCGCTCACCAGCGTCAGCGATTGGCCGCGGGCGCTGGCCGCGGCCAGGGCCTCGTGCCCGGCTTCATCCACCTCGCCGGTGAGGTAAAACGAGCCTTCCAGCCCCGCGATCAACGCCGGCCAGGTGGTGATGTACGGCGCATTCTCCGCCAGCCAGCGCCCTTTGCGGGCCCGGTAGCTGCCCACGATGATGCGCCCGCGCCCGGCCTGGACGACGGCCAGCAGGTTATGGCGCGTGTTCTGGTAGGGCTGCCCTGCGGCCAGCGCATCCAGCGCCGAAACGCCGATCAGCGGCAGCCCGCGCCCGGCCGCGATGCCTTTCGCCAGCGCCACGCCGATCCGCAGCCCGGTATAGGAGCCGGGGCCGGTGCAGGCCGCCACGGCCGTCAGCGCGTCGATGGGCACGTTGCAGGTGGCCAGCAGGTGCTGGATGCTGGCCGCCAGCAGGGTATTGTGCTGGTTGCCGGTACGCAGCATTTGCTCGGCGATGAGGGTGTGTTCGGCGTGCAGCGCCACGCTCATAAAAGGGGTGGCGGTATCGAGGGCCAGCAGCATAGCATCGGTTCCTGCCCGCAGGGGGCGGCTGAACAGGGTCAAAATTTAAAGGTCAGCGCCCGGAATTCCTCCAGCAACTGCTGGTAGCGCCGGCCATGGGCTTCCATGATGAAGCTGCGGCGGGTGTCTTCGATCACCCGGAGATTGATCCACAGGCGCTCCGGCGGCAGCGCCGCGCGAATGCGTTCCGCCCATTCCAGGATGAGGATGCCCCGGCGCTCCAGCAGGTCATCCAGCCCGATGGTATCGGCTTCGGCCGCGTTCCGCAGCCGGTAACAATCCAGATGATACAGCACCTGGGCATCTTTGCCGCGCCGGTGTTCATGCACCAGGTTAAAGGTGGGGCTGGTGAAAGCGTCTTCGGCTTCCCAGCCTTTGCCAATGCCGGCGGAAAAGACGGTTTTGCCCGCGCCCATATCGCCGGACAGGCAAATGACATCGCCCGCCAGCAGCAGCGTCCCCAGGCGATACCCCAGGCGGCCGGTCTGTTCGGCGCTGGTGCTGATGATGTCCAGTTCTCCTTCGCGCAAAATCGGCACCGCCATCCTCCGCTGATGATGACATGAATTATAACGCTTTCCCCGCCCTGCGCCCATTGTTGCCTGGGCGATACACATCGGCCGCGTGCCCTCTGCGCCTCTGCGTTGCATCGTTTGCCCTCATCCCCCGGCCCCTTCGCCCCGCGGGCGCAGGGGTGCCAGACAGACCGACGTTTTTCCCGTCCCTCGCCGGTGGGAGAGATACAAGGGGTGGGGGTGAGGGCGCGGCAGGGTCATCAGAGTTGGTGCGCTGCGCCGCCATTTTGAAGCGCTGGCCCTGTTAGCGATACACATCGGCCGCAGCGCAGCATCGCCCCGCGGGGGACAGGTCTGCTACAATCAACGTGGCGGGTGTGGCCCGCCGCACCCGGCCACCGGAAAGCGAATGATCTCCATGTCTTCTACCACCCTTGCTGCGCTGGTCGCCCAGGCGCAGGAACAGATGAAACGCCAGGATTATGCCGGGGCCACCGGCAGTTTTAGCATGGCCCTGGAAATTGACCCGGCGCGGCCGGAATTGTATCGCAGCCGCGGGCTGCTGTATTACCTGCGCCGGCAGTATGACGAGGCGCTGGCGGATTTTTCGCAGGCGCTGGCCTATGAGCCACACAACAGCGATCTGTATGTGCATCGCGGGATGGTGCTGCTGCGCCAGAGCCGGCTGGCGGCGGCCCTGGAAGAATTTAATGAGGCGCTGCGGCTGAACCCGGACGACAGCAGCGCCTATCAGCAGCGCGGGGCCGTGTATGCCGCCCTGGGCGATCTGCCGGGGGCCATCGCCGATTACAGCGCGGCGCTGCAACGCAACCCGCACAGCGCCGGCGATTACCTCACCCGCGCCACGCTGCGCTACCACGTGAACGATTTTGAAGGCGTGATTGCCGATTGTACCGCCGCCCTGGCCCTGGGCCATACGCCCCCGGAAGTTTATACCACCCGCGGCAGCGCCCACGCCCGCCGGGGCGAGCTGGCGCAGGCCCTTGAGGATTACACCACCGCCCTGCACCTGGATCGGCGTGATGCGGCCACCGCCTTTAACCGGGGCACGGTGTATCTTCAGCAGGGGCAGTTGGCCGCCGCCGTGGCCGATTTTTCGCTGGTGATCCGGCTTCAGCCGGAGCAGGTGCCGGCGCTGTTTGCCCGCGCCACCGCTCACCGCGCCCTGGGCGACCTGCGGGCGGCCCGGGCCGATTTACGCCGGGTGGTGGAACTGGAACCGCGCCATGTGGATGCTCAGGTGCAACTGGGCGAGCTGTACCTGAAGACCGGCAAAGCCGACCGCGCCCTGGAAGCGTTGTCGGCGGCGGTGCGGCTGCGCCCCACGGCCGGCACCCACGTCCGGCGGGCCCGCGCCTTTCGGGCGGCCGGGCAGCCGGCGGCCGCGCTCAGCGATTGCGACAAAGCCCTGGCCCTGGCTCCCGATCATGTGGACGCGCGGCTGCTGCGGGGTGAACTCCAGCTTGAAGCCGGCGCGGTGGTGGCCGCCCGGGCCGATTTTGCGGCGGCCCTGCTGGCCGACCCCACCAGCGCCGGCGCGGTGGCCGGGCTGGCGCTGTGTCATCATGCCCTGGGGGAGGTGGCCGCGGCGGCCGAACAATGGCAGCGCCTGCTGACGCACCATGCCACCTGGGTGAGCGCGGCCGCGGCCGGAGCCGACCTGGACTGGCCGCCGGCGCTCATCGAGGCGGCGGCCCGCCTGCTGCACGCTGGCGCTCCCAACCGCAACCATGACCGCAACCGCGATCAGGATCAGGGCTGAGCGGCCTCTACCCTAACCGACGCGGGTGCTGCCGCTGACGGGCGCTTTGCGGATTTCGGTCTCCAGCGGCAGCCGAAAGCCAAAGGTGCTGCCGGTGCCGCGCACGCTGTGGAAGATCATGCTGCCGTTGTGCCGTTCCACGATATTTTTGACCAGGTGCAGCCCCAGTCCGGTGCCCTCAATGGCCTGGTTTTCCTGCGTTTTAGCGCGGAAGAAGGGCTGGAACAGCCGCGCCTGCTGCGCTTCGGGCACGCCGTAGCCGCTGTCCACCACCCGCAGCACCGCCTGATGCTCCTCCAGCGCCAGGCTGACGGCAATGGTGCCGCCCTCCGGCGTGTATTTGATGGCGTTGCTGAACAAATTCACCACCGCTTCATGAAGCTGGTAACTGTCGCCGCGCACATACACCGGCCCGCCGGGCTGTTCCAGCCGGGGCTGCTGCTGTTTTTCGGCGGCCGCGGCCCGCGTTTCGTCGTAGGCCCGCTGCACCACCCCCGCCAGATCGACCGTTTCCATATTCTGGTGTTTGGCCATCTGTTCAATGCGCTCCAGCGACAGAATGCCGGTGGTGATGGTTTGCATCTTACGCACCGCCGTTTCGATCTGCCGCAGGTAGGCCCGCTGGCTCTCCGCCAGCAGCCGGTCGGCATCGTCGCGCAGCAGGTTCAGGTAGCCCAGGGTGGCCGCCAGCGGGTTGCGCAGGTCATGGCTGGCGATGCGGATCATATCCGTTTTGAGCTGTTCCAGCTTACGCACTTCGGCGTACAGGCTTTGCAATTCGGCGAGCTGCTGGTGCGTCTGGCGATACAGGCGGGCGTTATCCAGCACGGCCGCCAGCCGCCCGGTGATGAGCTGCACCATCTGGAAGCGTTCCTGATTAAACTGCGTCGGCGTTTTGGCTTCCAGCGTCAGCAGGCCGATGGGCGTTTCGCGGCTGACCAGCGGAATGAGGATGAGCGCCTGCGTTTGCTTGAGCAGGCGCACATAGCCCGGCTCATCGGCCGGTTTCAGCAGCAGGCGCGGTTTGCGCTCCTGCATGATGCGCTGGTACACGCTGCCCGCGGCCAGCAGTTGCTCCCGCAGTTGTTCCGGGTGGTATGCCCCCACCACGTGCGCCGGCAGCATGTGGCGGTCTTCGTCGTACAGCGCGATGAAGCCGGCGGTCGCATTGCCCAGGCGCAGCGTGGCATCCAGCGCCATCTCCATCACATAATCAATATTCAGCTTTTCCGTCACTTCACTTTCGATCTGGCGCAGGATGGTTAAATCTTCGATGTGGGCGCTCAGTTCTTCCTGGGTGCGTTTGAGGGCGGTGATGTCGCGCGTCAGCGTCATCACTTCGTCGGTGTTGAGGGCCATCATGCGGGCTTCGTAGAAGTGGTTATCGCCCCCGGTGCCCGGCAGCGTGTATTCAAAGGTCTGGATGCTGCCATGCTTGAGGGCGCGGCGGATGTGGCGCAGGAAAATATCTTCGGTGCTGCTGTTGAAGCCGGCCGCCCGCAGCGTCTTGCCCAGCAAAATTTCGCCCCCGGCGGCGGTGGCGTGTTCAATCGTCACCGCGTGATATTCGGTGAACTGGCCCTCCGCATTCTGGACGAACATGGTGTCCGGCAGGGCGTTCAGCAGGGCGCGGTGGCGGCTTTCGCTCTGCCGCAGGGATTCTTCTGCCTGGCGGCTGGCGGTGACATCCTGCATCACCCCCATGCAGGCGATGAGCGTGCCGGTGTCGTCGTGCAGGGGCTGCGTGTGCAGCCGAAAGGTCATCGTGCCGAACACATATTCACGGCGCTGCTCGGTGCCGGCCAGCGCGGCCGCATACTGGGCGTGCAAATCTTCCAGGTCGGGGTAAATATCCGCCAGGGACTGCCCTTCCAGCGTGCTGCTGCTCATGCCCTGGCTGGAGAGCAACTGCCCCTCGGCAATCAGGCAGCGCAGGTCAGCATCGAACAGGAAGACAGCCGCGCCTGGCAGGTGACGGGCGAGCAGCCGATACAGACTGTCCCGGGGGTGTGTCGCTGCCATAACCATCCTGCACCACAAAAATAAAGACTGCTGATTACGCAGAGTGTACCCCGCCCCGCGCATCTGTGCAAAATTAATTTTGTTATTTTTCGACCACGAAAAAAAGGGCTGTGTTAACGGGCCCGGCCGCCGCCGAGACGGCCGGGCCCGGCGGGGTGGCATCAGGCGGTTTGCGGGGCAATGGTGGAAAAGAGCAACTGTGCCCCCTCGCCGCTGCCGTCGGCATCCACCAGCACATGATCGTTCTCGCGCACCTGGCCGCTCAGCAGGGCGTTGGCCAGCGTGTCCTGCAATTCGCGCTGGATGACGCGCTTGAGGGGCCGGGCCCCGAACACCGGGTCAAACCCGCGTTCGGCCAGCAGGCTTCTGGCGGCCGGGGTCAGTTGCAGCGTGACGCGCTTATGCGCCAGCAGGCGTTCCAGCCGCTGCAACTGAATGGCCACAATGTGCAGGATATGCTGCTGATCCAGGCTGTGGAAGATGATGATGTCGTCCAGCCGGTTTAAAAATTCGGGCCGGAACTGGCGATCCAGCGCCCCCATGACGGCATGGCGCAGGCGCTTGCTATCCGCATGAAGGCCGCCCATCTGCTTGATGAGGTCGCTGCCCACGTTGCTGGTCATGATAATCACGGTGCTGGTAAAGTTGACGGTGCGCCCCTGGCCATCGGTCAGCCGGCCCTCATCGAACACCTGGAGGAAGACGTTAAACACTTCGGGGTGCGCTTTTTCCACTTCATCCAGCAGCACCACGCTGTAGGGGCGGCGGCGCACGGCTTCGGTGAGCTGGCCGGCTTCTTCGTAGCCCACGTAGCCGGGCGGCGCACCGATTAAGCGGGCGACCGAGTGCTTTTCGCCGTATTCGCTCATGTCGATGCGGATGAGGGCCTGCTCATCGTCGAACAGGAAATGCGCCAGCGACCGCGCCAGTTCGGTTTTGCCCACGCCGGTGGGCCCCAGGAACAGGAAGGTGCCCACCGGGCGCTGCGGATCCTGCAACCCGGCGCGTGACCGGCGCACAGCGGCGCTCACCGCGCGGACGGCATCCGCCTGGCCCACCACGCGCTCATGCAGGCGGTCTTCCATGTGCATCAATTTTTCTACTTCGCCTTCCAGCAGCCGCACCACCGGGATGCCCGTCCAGCGCGAGATGATGGCGGCGATTTCATCGGCATCCACTTCTTCTTTCAGCATCAGGCCGCCGCCGGCCCGCATCTGGTTCATGGCGGCTTCGCGCTGGCGCAGCGCTTTCTCCAGGTCGGGCAGCAGGCCATAGCGCAGGCGGGCCGCGGCTTCCAGGTCATTACGGCGCTCGGCCTGTTCAAGCTGCACCCGCGCTTCGTCCATCTGCGCTTTCACCCCGCGGATGGCCTCGATGGCCTCTTTTTCCGTTTGCCAGCGGGCCACCAGGGCGTTCAGGGTTTCGCGGCCGTTGGCGATGGCGGCTTCCAGTTCCACCAGGCGCTGCCGCGAAGCCTCATCGCGCTCTTTCTTCAGCGCTTCGCGTTCAATTTCAAGCTGCATCACCTGGCGATCCACCCGATCCAGTTCCGCCGGCCGCGAGTCAATCTCCATCTTCAGGTGGGCGGCGGCTTCGTCGATGAGGTCGATGGCTTTATCGGGAAGCTGGCGATCCGGCAGGTAACGCTGGCTGAGCGTGGCGGCGGCGATCACCGCGCTGTCCTGAATCCGCACGCCGTGATGCAGTTCGTAGCGCTCCTTCAGCCCGCGCAAAATGCTGATGGTATCCTCCACCGAGGGCTGTTCCACGAACACCGGCTGAAACCGGCGTTCCAGGGCCGCATCTTTTTCGATGTGTTTGCGGTATTCGTCCAGCGTGGTCGCGCCGACCATGTGCAGTTCGCCCCGCGCCAGCATGGGCTTCAGCATGTTGCCGGCATCCATCGCGCCTTCGGCCGCGCCGGCCCCCACCACCGTATGCAGTTCATCCAGAAACAGGATAATTTTGCCGGCGCTGTCTTTCACCTCTTTGAGGACGGCTTTCAGGCGTTCTTCAAATTCGCCCCGGTATTTCGACCCGGCGATGAGGCTGCCCATATCCAGCGCGATCAACACGCGATCTTTGAGGCCTTCGGGCACATCGCCGCTGACGATGCGCTGCGCCAGCCCTTCGGCGATGGCCGTCTTGCCCACGCCGGCTTCGCCGATGAGCACCGGGTTGTTTTTGGTGCGGCGGCTGATGACGTGAATCACCCGGCGAATTTCTTCATCCCGGCCGATCACCGGATCCAGCTTGCCCTGGCGGGCCATATCGGTCAGGTCGCGGCCGTATTTTTGCAGGCTCTGGTAGGTGCTTTCCGGGTCCGGGGAGGTGACGCGCTGCCCGCCGCGAATGTGGGCCAGCGCCTGCAAAATGCTTTCGCCGGTGATGCCGTGCTTCTTCAGCAGGTCGGCGCTCTCGCGCTGGTCAGCCAGGGCCAGCAGGATATGCTCGGTGCTGACGTACTCATCCTTGAGCTTTTTGGCCCCGGCTTCGGCGGCGTTAAAGACCTGCATGGTGGCCCGGCTGAGGCTGACCTGGGCGGTGCTGCTGCCAGAAACGCGCGGCAGGCGGCTGAGGGCCGTCTCCAGGTCGCGCAGCAGGGCGGGCCCCTGCGCCCCGATTTTGGCCAGCACCTGCGGCACCACGCCATCGGGCTGCTGAATCATGGCGACCAGCAGATGCAGCGGTTCCAGGGTGGTGTGGCTGTACTCCACAGCCAGCGCCTGCGCCCCCACCAGCGCCTGTTGAGCTTTGTGTGTATAGCGGCTTAAATCCATCTTCATCTCCGACGGAACCGACCGGGCCCGGGCCCGGTCACGATGGTTGTGCTTTTAGTGTAGTGGAATCACGTCAGAAACGTATCAACAAAGGGCGGGGGAATGCGCCGCGGGGCACGATGTCATCGTGCCCCGGCGAATTGCACCCCGGCACCGGGGGTGGTCTCCCCTCGCCCAGGGCGCAGCCCGTCGGGGAGAGGGGCAGGGGTGAGGGCGCGGCCGGGTCACGGTCACGGTCACGGTCAGGGTTAGCCGTCCGTCATCTTCACAGCGAAGATGGCATTGCCGGACGCGGCATAAATGATCTGCGTGGATGGATCCACCACCACGTCGGACAGCAGCGCAAAATCATCTTCATCGAACACCTGGTAGCGGGCGATGAAGGTGCCGGAGAGGGTGGTTTTGTACACCGTGCGCGTGGACTGGCTGACGATGTACAGCGAGGCATCAATGGGGCCATCGTTCAGGAACAGGCTGTTGGTGCTGCTCTGGCTGAAGGTGTCATCCGGGAAGGCGGAAAAAGCGAAGGGCTGCGCTTCGCCGGCCAGGTGCTGCGACATGAGTGCATCGCTGTACAGCACGTACACGGTGCCGATGCCGGTGGTGGTAATGTCAAAATCAATGGCGTTGATGAGGTTGGGGCGCACTTCGCCGGCGAAATATTCGGTGGGGTTGCCGGGGTACTGCCCGCCGGTGGCCTGGTAGCGCCAGAGCTGGTTGCCCTGCGGATCCAGCAGATACAGCCGCCCCTGCCAGATGCTGATGCGCGTGGGCGAGCGCCAGGTTTCGCTGGCCAGGATGCGCTGACCATCGCAGCGGGTGAGGAACTGCGGCAGGCAGCGCACCAGCACCCCGGCGGTATCCAGCGCGGCGATGCGGTCTTCCTGGTCATCATAGGCGATGTCGAACAGGTCGCCCACCGGCAGCCCGTCCACGGTGGCCCCGCGGCGCATATTCACGATGAACTGCGGCGTGCCGGCCGCGCTCAGGCCGTCGCTGCCGATTTGCACCCGGTACACCAGGTCGCTGGCATCATCCAGCGCGTATAAATTTAACCCCTGCAACACCAGCGTTTTGATGCGGGCATTCTCAAACGTGGCGATGAGGTGGGTATTGCGCCGGTCAATGACATTCACGCGATCCAGCACGCTGCGCCCCTCCGCGCGAATGTTCAGCAGCAGTTCATCGGTGGGGCGCAGGGCCAGGCATTCGGCGGTGCGCGTCAGCGTGCCCTGCCAGGCGGCGATCACCCCCGGCGGATTGCTGGAATCCATGCTGCGGGCGAAGGTGGCCGCCTCCACCGCCTGCGCCACGCAGCCCTCAAATTCGGTTTCGCCCACCCGCGCCGCCCAGGACAGCACCACAATCAGCACGATGAGCGCGGGAAAGCCAATGACCGCCCCCATGAGAAAGCCGGAGGACAGGCGCGGGCGCGGGCTGTCGATGGGGCGGGTGAATAATTTGCCGGCGACCTCGCCCAGGGCCAGCAGCGCCCCGCCCACAGGACGAATGAGGCGGCCGGCCGTGCGCTGCACCACCGAAGTGCGGGGCGGCCGGCGCGGAGCCGGGGCCGGGGTGGCTGCGCTGGCCGCGGCCTGGGAACGCTGCGCGGCCATTTGCGCGGCAATGGCCCCGGTGGATTCGCCGGTGACGACGGGCACGCTCACCGGCGCTTCCGCCGGCACCAGTTCGGTGGCCACCAGTTGCACCTGCCCGGTGATGAGCAGCTTCAAATCGGCCAGCACCTGCTCCAGGTCGCCGGCGACCAGCGCCTGCGTCAGGTTATCGGCTTTGATCTCGGCCAGGCTGGCATCGGCCAGCAGCAGGCGGGTGCCGCTGTCCACCAGGAAGCGCTTCATCTGCACCTGGGGGATGGGCTGCACCCCCAGCGGCGGCTGATACAGGTGCTCATCCACCGTCAAATCTTCGGGATAGGTGAGGGTGGTGCCGCTGTGCCGCAGGACGGCCACCGCTGCCCCCACCCGCGCCAGGTACAGCTCATCATCGCGCAGCACGGCACAGATGAGGTTGGCTTCGTAATGGGTGCGCCCGCTCTGGTTGTGCTCATACAGGTTGTTGTTGAGTGTGTTCAGCATTTCGCGCAGGGCGGAGGTCACGCTGCCGCCGGTGGCGAAGAAGCGTTCCGCGCTCATCAGCGCCATTTGCTCATAAAAGGTGCTGGGGGCGCTGCTGCCGGAGGGCAGCACCAGGGCAAAGAACGTATCCGCCTCCCGCCCGCGGGAGGCCTTGCCCGGCGCAACTTCCACCAGGGCCCCGGGGGGCTGAGTTTTAATCACCCGCCCGCCCACCATGTATAAATGTCCCACCAGGGCTTCTAACTCGAAGGGCATCGCTGTCTGCGCCTCATCATCTCTCTGTGCCGCGCCGGCCCGCCGCGCGGCGGTTGCCGACCGGCGTTCATCGGCGGGGCCGGCCGCCGGGCCGCCCGCTGCTGCGATTGTACACCGATCCGCCGCCACAGCCAGACACAGTGCTGCTCAGGAACGGGCGTTGATGTAACGCCGGGCAATGTCTTTGATCTGGCTGGCGAGGATGGGCTTGAGGTAAAATTCGGCAAAGGGCAGGATATTTTTTTGCTGCTCATATTCGCTGGCAGAACTCACCATCACCACCGGCACCTGCCGCAGCCGTTCCTGCGTGGCCATATACTGCATCACCTGAATGCCATTCACATAAGGCAGCAGAATATCCAGGAACACCAGTTCCGGGGTGTATTGTTCCAGCAGATGCAGCGCTTCTTCGCCATCCCGCGCCGCAACCACATCGCAGTGGAGGCCGCGCAGAATGCGGTCATAGATGACGCGCAGCGCAACTTCATCTTCCACCACCAGCACGCGAAATGCAGACATAACCGCCCTTCCAGCAGGGGCACGGGTAGTGCTAAAGCACCGGCTGGCGTTCACCGGATAGTATCTTCCAGTATAAACCAGATGCTGCGCCCCTGCGTTAGAGATAAGTTTGCAAACCCGCCCCGCCGAATCAAAAGGACGTGCCGGGGCACGTCCTCAGACCGATCAGCGCGGCAGTTAGTCGCGGTGGCTGAACAGGCGCAGCAGGAACAGGAACAGGTTGATGACATCCATGTACAGCGTCAGCGCCCCCAGGATGCTCATCTTACGCATGTCGTCGCTGTATTCCTGGAATTCGGCCATCTGCGCCATTTCTTTAATCTTCTGGGTGTCCCAGGCGGTTAGCCCGGTGAACAGCAGCACGCCAAACGCGCTGATGGCCAGGTCGAACACGCTGCTTTGCAGGAACATGTTCACCAGCATGGCGATGAACAGGCCGATGAGCGCCATCATGAAGAAGCTGCTGAATTTGCTCAGGTCAACTTTCGTGGTGAAGCCAATCACCGTCATGGCACCGAACAGCGCCGCCGTGGTGAAGAAGGCCTTGGCCACCGGCATAATGTCCGGCAGCGGATCCAGCGGGGTCGCGCCGCTGTACATGGCGGCGAAGACCGCCACGCCCACGGTCAGCCCCATGGAGGCCGAATAGACCATGAACATGGCCGCGGCCGCGCCGGGCGACAGCCGCCGAATGCCCCAGTTCAGCCCGATCACCAGCCCGAGCTGGACGATGAA
>JALOOI010000007.1 GCA_025454495.1 Anaerolineae bacterium | reverse complement strand
AAACGCAGTTTTGACGAACGCCTCAGCATCATCGCTGCCTGGGCCGAATTAAGCCCACAGGAGCTGGATGTGCTGCGGGGTGTTCACGGATTAAGCCCGGCCCAGGCCGATAACATGATTGAAAATGCTATCGGTCTGTATGGATTGCCACTGGGCATTGCCACCAACTTCCTCATCAACCAGCGAGATTATCTCATCCCCCTGGTGATTGAAGAACCTTCCGTTGTGGCCGCGATGAGCAACGCCGCCCGGTTATTCCGGGCCGGTGGTGGCTTCAGCACCTCCAGCGACGATCCGATCATGATCGGACAAATTCAACTGCTGGACATTGAGGATGTCGCTACAGCAGCTCAGGCTATTCTGAACCAGAAAGCCATGCTGCTGGCCGAAGCCGATAAAACCGGCGGCAGCATCATCCGGCGGGGTGGTGGAGCGCGTGATCTTGAAGTGCGCGTATTCCCGCAGACCAGCATTGGCCCGATGATCGTCGTGCATTTGTTGTTCGACACCCGCGAAGCCATGGGGGCCAACGCCATCAACACCGCTGCCGAGCATCTGGCACCATTTCTGGAAACGCTCACCGGCGGCCGGGCCAATCTGCGTATTCTGAGCAACCTCACCGACCGGCGTAAAGCCCGGGCCGAAGGCATGATCCCGGCCGCCGAACTGGCCCGGGGTGATCTCAGCGGCCGGGAGGCCGTCCAAGCCATTGTGGAAGCCGGTGTGTTCGCCGAAGTTGATCCCTACCGTGCCACCACACACAACAAAGGCATTATGAACGGCATCGACGCAGTTCTCATCGCCACCGGCAACGACTGGCGGGCCGTGGAAGCCGGTGCCCATGCCTTTGCTGCCCGTGGTGGCACCTATACCAGCCTGACCCGCTGGTGGCAGGACGACGCGGGCAATTTGCGCGGCTCCATTGAACTCCCGCTGGCAGTGGGCGTTGTGGGCGGCGCGACCCGTGTCCACCCGGTGGCCCAGGTCGCCCTCAAAATCCTGGGCATTCACTCCGCGCGGGAACTGGCAGAAATTGTCGCTGCGGCCGGGCTGGCACAAAACCTGGCCGCCATCCGGGCGCTGGCCACCGAAGGTATTCAGCAGGGGCATATGCGGATGCACGCCCGGCAACTGGCAGCCGCCGCCGGCGCGGCCGATGATGAAGTACGCAGCATTGCACAACAAATGATCGCTGAGGGCACGATTCGGCTGGAACGTGCCCGTGAACTGGTAGCCGAGATGAGGATGAGATCATGAAGAATCATGTTGAAGAACTGCAATCCCTGTTGATGAAGCCTGATCGCCAGGTGGGCATTGTGGGCTACGGGGCCTACGTACCGCGGTATCGCCTGCCGGGGCGGGAAATCGCCCATGTGTGGACGCGCGACCTGAGTACCCCGCCGGTGCTGGAAAAAGCCGTCGCCGGGGAAGATGAAGACGTGGCCACCATGTCCATTGAAGCCGCCCGCAACGCCCTGCGCCGCGCCGGGATTGACCCGCGGGATATTCGCGCCATCTGGGTGGGCAGCGAAAGCCATCCTTACGCCGTCAAACCCACCAGCACCATCGTCGCCGAGAGCATTGGGGCATCCGCCAATATTCAGGCGGCGGACTGGGAATTTGCCTGCAAAGCCGGCACCGAAGCCGTGCAGGCCTCCATCGGGCTGATCGGCAGCAACATGGGCAAATATGCCCTCAGCATTGGCATGGATACCGCCCAGGGCCGTCCCGGCGATGCGCTGGAATACACCGCAGCTTCCGGCGGGGCCGCCTTTTTGCTGGGGCCGGGCGCAGAAGCCTGCGCGGTCTACCAGGGCAGCTACAGTTTCGTCACCGATACGCCCGATTTCTGGCGGCGTGAAGGCGAAACGTACCCCAGCCACGGCGACCGCTTCACCGGAGAGCCAGCCTATTTTAACCACACCATCTCCGCAGCCAGCAAACTGATGGAGCTGATGGGCACCCGCGCGGAGGACTATACCTATGGTGTCTTCCACCAGCCCAACGTTAAATTTCCCTCGCGGGCCGCGCAGATGCTCGGTTTTAAACCCGCGCAGATTGAAACCGGGCTGCTGGCCAATGAGGTCGGTAACGTCTATTCCGGTTCCTGTATGCTCGGCTTAACCGCCATCCTGGATATT
Organism: Anaerolineae bacterium; assembly: GCA_025454495.1. Lineage (GTDB taxonomy): Bacteria > Chloroflexota > Anaerolineae > Aggregatilineales > Phototrophicaceae > JALHOR01. The sequence continues at coordinate 41,858 of JALOOI010000007.1, read as the reverse complement.
GCCCGGCCGGGCGACCGCATCCTGATGGTGAGCTATGGCAGCGGTGCCGGGTCAGATGCGTTTGACCTGCAAGTAACCGACCGGATTACACAGGTGCAGCAGGTCGCGCCGACCACCCGCGAATACATCCAGCGGCGCACCGTGATTGATTACGCGACGTACTGCCGTTATCGCGGCAAACTGAAGGACTGAAGACGATGACGACTGCCATCACCGGAATCGGCATGACTGCCGTCGGGGAACACTGGGGTACAGCGCTGCGCGAACTGGCTGCCGCCGCCGCGCATCAGGCGCTGAATGATGCCGGGCTGAAGCGGGTGGATGCCATTTATGTGGCCAATGCTTATGGCAGCACCTTCAACCAGCAAAGCCACCTGGCCGCGCTGATTGCGGATTACATGGGGCTGCGCGGTGTCGAAGCCATCACCATCGAATCGGGCGATGCTGCCGGCGGGGCGGCGCTGCGGATGGCCCATCTGGCGGTCAGTTCCGGGCAGGTGGAACATGCTCTGGTCATCGGCGCGGAAAAAGTGACTGATATTGTGGGCAGTGACCGGGTGAAAGCCCGTAACATCAGCCTGGATGCTGATTACGAAGCGATGCACGGCGCAACGCTCACGGCGCTGGCGGCGCTGTTGATGCGGCGCTACATGCATGAGTATGGTGTTGATCTGAACGCTTTTGAGGGCTTCAGCATCAATGCCCATGCCAACGGGCAAAAGAACGACTATGCCATGTATCGCAACAGCATCAAAGCGGGCGCTTTCGCCAGAGCGCCCATGACGGCCGAGCCGGTGAGCCTGTTCGACAGTGCCCCGGATGGCGATGGCGCGGCGGCGGTGGTCATTGTGCCGGCCACCCGCGCCGAGGATGAACACCCGGTGCCCATCAGGATCACCGGCAGCGCCGCCGCCACTGACAGCTTTATGCTTCAGGATCGGCCGCGGCTGCTGCACCTGGCCGCCGTGGAACACTCGGTGAACCAGGCGCTGGCCCGGGCCCGGCTGACGCGCGAAGCCATTGATCTGTTTGAGGTGCATGATGCCTTCACCATCCTCAGCGTGCTGAGCCTGGAAGCCGCCGGTTTTGCCATGCCGGGGCAGGGCTGGCAGATGAGCAGCGAGATTGGGCTGCATGGCAAACTGCCGATCAGCACCTTTGGCGGGCTGAAAAGCCGCGGCCACCCGGCCGGGGCAACCGGGGTCTACCAGGCAGTGGAAGCGTGCCAGCAACTGCGCGGCAGCGCGGGGGCCAACCAGGTGCCCGGCGCAAAGACGGCCATGATCCAGAGCCTGGGCGGGCTGGCGGCCAGCGCCGTGACGCACATCCTCCAGCGCCGATGAGCAGCGGATGAGCCATCAGGCCAGCCCTGAGAGCTTTTGTGAGCGATATGAACGCGCCATGAGCAAAAAGGGCAGGCTTTGAGAGGCTCTGACAGCCTGCCAGAAGCAGGATGATAGCTTTTGATAGCCCCCGCCACCTATACTGGCGACAGAGTTGTGAAAAAAAGCACACGTGACAATGGAGATGACATCATGCAGGTTGCACGCTACTGGCGCATGAAAAAACAGAATTATCGTCTGGAAGGGTTCCGCCACACCAGCGGGCAGGTGAGCCTTCAGCCGCGCCCGACCGAAGACACCGCGCAGAACCGCGAAACCACCGACGAAGTCGCTGCTGTTAAAATCAGCGCCTGAAAGCGAGTCCTGAGCGATGAGCCTGCCGCATCTCAGCCCCTCCCAGGAACAGTATACTTTTGCCGGCACCGGCGAAATTTACAGCTACACCATGCTTCAGGAAGCGCCGGCCGGGTTCGATGAGCAGGCCCCATACCTGCTGGCGCTGGTGAAGCTGGATGAAGGCCCCATCGTCACGGCACAAATTACGGATGTGGATGGCAGCATTGCCATTGGCGACCGCGTGGAGATGGTGACGCGCAAACTGACGACCGAAGGCAGCAAGGGCATGATCGTTTATGGTTACAAGTTTCGCCCGGTGCTGCGCCAGTGACCGCCTTCCAACCACGAAAAAACCGTCCACAGGGACGGTTTTTTGATTGGTGAGATCGCAGCCGGACGATCAGGCGCGGGCCATTTCCTTCAGCTTGTGGTCATATGCCAGCGACAGCTCACTGGTGCGATCAAACAGGTGCATGTTGTCCAGGTTCATCACCACGCCCATGGGGGCCCCCACGCGCGCTCTGGTGCGCGGGTCGGTACGGGCGATGTAATTCTTGCCACCCGTTTCCAGGTAGAGGATCATTTCGTTGCCCATCTGCTCCACCACTTCCACGTTGGCCTGCACCTGCGCCGGGTCAATGCCGGGGGGCAGGAATTCGCTGTCGTGGATGTCTTCGGGGCGGATGCCCAGGATGACTTCTTTGCCGGCGTGGCTCTTAAAGGGCGCAGCCTTGGCCGCCGGAATGGTGATCTTGAACACGCCCGTATCCACTTCCAGCGCTTCGCCGGCGGGCTTCAGGAGGGCATCGAAGAAGTTCATGGACGGGCTGCCGATGAAGCCGGCCACAAAGACGTTGAAGGGATTGTGATACAGGTTATAGGGCGTATCAATCTGCTGGAGCTTGCCGGCGCTGAGAACGCAGATGCGCGTACCCATGGTCATGGCTTCCACCTGGTCATGGGTGACGTAGATGAACGTCGTTTCCAGGCGCTGGTGCAGCTTGCTGATGAAGGAACGGGCTTCCACGCGCAGCTTGGCATCCAGGTTGGACAGCGGTTCGTCCATCAGGAACACGGCTGGTTCGCGCACGATGGCGCGGCCCACGGCCACGCGCTGGCGCTGCCCGCCGGAGAGCTGGCGCGGGCGGCGGGTGAGCAGGTGCTCAATGCCCAGGCTCTTGGCCGCTTCATTCACGCGCTGGTCAATGATCTGTTTGGGGGTTTTACGCAGCTTTAAGCCAAAAGCCATGTTATCATAAACGGTCATATGCGGATAAAGCGCGTAGCTCTGGAACACCATCGCCACGTCACGATCTTTAGGAGCCACATTATTGACAACGCGATCACCGATCAAAATCCGGCCGTCGCTGATTTCTTCCAGACCGGCCAGCATACGCAGGCTGGTGGATTTGCCGCAGCCAGAAGGGCCGACAAACACCAGAAATTCTTTATCGGCGACCTGAATGTTGAAGTCGTTGACGACGACAAGATCACCGTACCGTTTATAGACATGGTCGAACGTTACGCCTGCCAAAATAGCCTCCGTTTAATGAAATCTAATCAACACCTGGTTAGTCTACACAAAGATTTTGCAGATTGCAAAACCTCTATGAACAGCCCGATTATAATGTGTCTCTCAGATTTTGCAACAACTTCCTTCTGTCCGGCGGCCCGGGCCGATCGGGCGAGATGAGGTACAGGATACTTGTATGATAGACAGAAATGAGGCTGCATGTTCCAGAATGTGAATGCCGAGATCATCGCCATCGGGACGGAAATTCTCCTTGGCGAAATCACCGATACCAATTCGGTGTATCTGGCGCGGGCCCTGCGTGACCTGGGGATTAACCTGTACTTTAAGACGGCCGTGGGGGATAACGAAGGGCGCATCGCCAGCGCCATTCGGCTGGCGCTCAGCCGGGCGGATGTGGTCATCACCTGCGGCGGGCTGGGCCCCACGGTGGATGATATGACGCGCCAGGGCATCGCAGCGGCGACGGGGCGGGAACTGGTGTTTCATCAGGAACTGCTGGATCAGATCGCGGCGCGGTTTACCATGTTCCGGGCGCAGATGACCGAGAACAACCGGCGGCAGGCCTATTTGCCGCAGGGCGCAACGGTGATCGAAAACCCGGTGGGCACCGCGCCGGCGTTCATCGTGCCGCTGGAAGGGCGCTGCATCATCAGCCTGCCCGGCGTGCCCCGCGAAATGAAATTTTTGATGACGGAGCGCGTCATCCCCTATCTGCGGCAAACGTATCACCTGGGCATCATCAAAGCCCGCAATGTAAAGGTGGCCGGCATCGGCGAGAGTGCGCTGGATGATATGCTGGGGGCCGATTTGCTGGAGGCCAGCAATCCCTCGCTGGGGCTGGCGGCGCATCAGGGGGTGGTGGATATTCGGCTGACGGCGAAAGCGGCCGATGCCGCCGCGGCCGATGCGCTGCTGGATGCGTTTGAAGCGCAGGTACGCGAGCGCGTGGGGGAATACATCTTTGGGCGCGACAGCGATACGCTGGAAGGCGTATTAACGCAGCTTTTGCAGGCGCAGGGGCAGCAGGTGGCGGTCATCGAAGCGGGCATTCAGGACGCGGTGATCGCTAAAATACAGGCCGCGGCCGGCAGTGCGGCGGTGCTGGCCGCCACACACACCTATCCTGATCCGGCCAGCCTGTATGCCGCCATCACCGACGCGGACGGGCTGTCGTTCCGGGAGCTGGCCGGCCGCGAAGCCGAACGACTGTGCCAGGCCTCCGGGGCAGCGGGCGCGATTGTCATCATCAGCCTGCCGGAGGCCGGTGACGATGCCGATACCGCCGAAGCAACCGCGGTGGCGGTGTATACCCCGGCCCGGTCACAATCGCGGGTGTACGGTTTTGGCGGCAAAGAAGACCTGGCGCGGGGCTGGGTGAGCCGGTGGGCGATGTCGGTCTTATGGCGGATGTTGAAAGAGCAGCAGCATGACGTGGACTAATTTTGTCACCCGGCTGGAAGCGGCGCAGGCGGCCCGCCAGAGCGACCTGGTGCTGCTGCTTAACCCGCGCCCGTTTTTACTGCCGCACCCGGTGCAGCGCTACGATGACCCCTATCTGCCGTTTGGTAAAGCGGTGATTGGCGCGGTGCGGGAACGGGTGAGCGCGATCATGTTCGATCTGGCGGCGTACCTGGGGATGGGCGCGGCCGGGGCGGTGGCGCTGGAGCGTACCATTGCCTTCGCCGCGCAGGACACGCTGACCATTTTGCACGCGCCCTTCACCGGGACGGGCTATGCCGCCGCCGCCGACAGCACCGGCTTCGGCGTGGATGCGCTGACGGTGACGAACCCGGCGGATATGGCTTTTTACCTGGCACAGCCGCCCTATGCCGCGCTGTGGGCGACCGATGACGAGCGCCAGGAGGTGCCGGCCGCCGGCGGATTGTACCACCCGGCGGCACGGGTGCTGCGGCTGCGCGGCAGCGCGGGTGAGGTGCTGCGGCTGCGCGTGACCGGGGATGAGGTGCTGTATGCCAGCGGACGCGAAACCTTCGCTGAAGACCTTCGCCGGGCGCTGGAGGCGCTGTTATGAACCTGGCGCGGGCGCTGGTGGCCTACGGGCTGCTGGAAGCGGGGCTGTTTACACAGGGGGAGCAGGTGCTCCCGCTGCGGCTGCGGCTGGAACTGCTGCCGGCGGCCCCGGCCCTGCTGGCGCACATCGCCGAACTGGCGCTGCCGCTGGTGGGGCCGGTGGAACGGCTGGTGTGCCTGCCGGACGCGCTGCCCCTGGGGGTAGCCATCAGCCTGAAAAGTGGCCTGCCGCTGGTGTACAGCCGGGGGCGCGGCGAAAGCCCGGTGCTTGACCTGGTGGGATCGTATGATGTGGGGCACCCGGCGCTGCTGCTGATGAATACACCGCCGGCGGTGGCAACCCTGCTGGAGATGCAGCGCCGGGCGGCCACGGTGGGGCTGGAGATTGGCCGCGGGCTGGCGCTGCTGGCACCGGCCGCCGCGCCCGGTGAGGATAGCCCGCTGCCGGTGGTGCCGCTGCTGACGCTGGCGCAGGTGGTGGCCGATTTGCAGCAGATGGACTGGTTGACGGCCGGGCAGGCGCAGGCCATCCAGCGCAGCGCCGGGCCCATCTTCGCCGGCTGAGGCCGTCCGACACCAAAAACACCCCGGATGGGGTGTTTTTTTGTGCTGCGCCGTGGCTATTCGTCGTCGTTGAGGCTGAGGATGGCCATGAAGGCTTCCTGCGGCACTTCCACCTCACCGATCATCTTCATGCGCTTCTTGCCTTTTTTCTGCTTTTCCAGCAGCTTCTTCTTGCGGGTGATGTCGCCGCCGTAGCACTTGGCCAGCACGTCCTTACGAATGGCGCTGACGTTGGCCCGCGAGATGACGCGCTTACCCACCGCCGCCTGAATGGGCACCACGAACATCTGGCGCGGGATCAGTTCTTTCAGTTTGGAGACCAGTTTTTGCCCTTTGTGATAGGCATGGTCTTTATGGACGATCATGGCCAGCGCGTCCACCGGCTCATTGTTCACCAGCACATCCAGCTTCACCAGGTCGCCGCTGCGGTACACATCGAACTGATAATCCAGGCTGGCATAGCCCTGGGTAACGCTCTTCAGGCGATCATAAAAGTCGATGATGAGTTCCGACAGCGGCAGCCGGTAATTGAGGATGACGCGGCTGGCATCCAGATACTCGGTGGTGATGAACTCGCCGCGCTTCTTGATGACCAGATCCATAATGGGGCCGATATACTGCTGCGGCGTATAAATCTGGATTTTCATCCACGGCTCGCGGATTTCTTCGATCACGCTTTCATCCGGCAGCAGGGCCGGGCTGTCGATGCGGATGCTGTCGCCGCTGCGTTTGATGACTTCATATTCCACGCTGGGGGCGGTGGCCAGAATGTCCAGGTCATATTCGCGCTCCAGGCGCTCCTGGATGATCTCCATGTGGAACAGCCCCAGAAAGCCCACGCGAAAACCAAAATTGAGCGCCTGGGATGTTTCCGGCGTGTATTGCAGCGAAGCATCGTTGAGCTGTAATTTCTCCAGCGCATCGCGCAGGTCGCCATAGTCGTCGTTGTTGGTGGGGTAAATGCCGGCGAACACCATCGGCTTGACCTGCTCATAACCGGGCAGGGCTTCTTTTGCGCCGTTGAGGGCCAGGGTGACGGTATCACCCACGCGGCATTCGCGGACGGATTTAAGGCCGGTGGCGATGTAGCCCACTTCGCCGGCGCTGAGGCTGTCCACCGGCTGCATGGCCGGGTTAAAGATGCCCAGTTCCACCGGCTCAAATTTGGCATCGGTGGCGATGAGCCGCAGAATGTCGCGGCGGCCCACCCGGCCATCCACCACGCGCACATAGGCCACCACGCCCTTGTAAGCGTCATAGTGCGAATCGAACACCAGCGCCCGCAGGGGAGCCGCTTCATCGCCGCCGGGCGGGGGCACTTCTTTCACCACCAGTTCCAGCACTTCGCGCACGCCGATACCGTTTTTGGCGGAAATGCGCAGCATATCCTCCGCCGGCGTGCCGAGCAAATCTTCAATTTCGCCGGCGATGTCATCCGGGCGGGCGGCGGGCAGGTCAATCTTATTGACGACGGGCAGCACCTCTAAATCCTGCTCCAGCGCCAGATACACATTGGTGAGCGTCTGCGCTTCGATGCCCTGGCTGGCATCCACCACCAGCAGCGCCCCCTCGCACGCCTGCAGGGCCCGGCTGACTTCGTAGGTGAAGTCCACATGGCCGGGGGTATCGATCAGGTTGATGACGTATTCGCTGCCATCCAGGGCGGTGTAGGTCATCCTGACGGCGGAGGCTTTGATGGTGACACCGCGCTCACGCTCTAAATCCATACTGTCCAGCAGCTGCGCGTGCATTTCCCGGTCGCTGACGGTGTTGGTCAGTTCCAGCAGGCGGTCGGCCAGCGTGCTTTTGCCATGATCGACGTGGGCGATAATACAAAAATTCCGAAGATGCGCTTTATCCATGCGGGGCTACCTGTTGGCTCAATCTGCGCTGATTATACAGGCCGGCACGGGGCAAGCACAGATTGAGTTAATCGGCGGGCAGCAGCGCAGCAATCGCCGCCGCGGGGTCGATGGGCGGGGGCAGCGGCTCGCCCTGACCGTGACCATGAGCGTGGCACAGCCACACCAGAAATTCCACATTGCCGGCCGGCCCGATGAGGGCTGAGCGCGTTAGCCCGGCGATGCGAAAGCCGCTGTCCGCGGCAAAGGTCAGGATGTCCAGCAGCACACGGGCATGGGTGGCGCTCTGGCGCACCACGCCGCCTTTGCCCACGTCGCCTTTGCCCGCTTCAAACTGCGGCTTGATGAGGGCGACCACATCCGCGCGGGGCGACAGCCACCGCTGCACGGCCGGCAAAATGAGCCGCAGCGAGATGAACGACGCATCAATCACCACCAGCGACACGGGTTCCGGCAGCGCGGCCAGGTAACGGGCGTTGGTGCGCTCCAGGCTGATGACGCGGGCATCCTGGCGCAGTTTGTCGGCAAGCTGGCCGTAGCCCACATCAATGGCATACACTTTAGCCGCGCCGGCCTGAAGCAGGCAGTCGGTGAAGCCGCCGGTGCTGGCCCCCACGTCGGCGGCGGTGCGCCCGGTTACGTCCAGCGCAAAATCACGCAGGGCCCCGGCCAGCTTGTCGCCGCCCCGGCTGACGAACTGCGGGCGGGCTTTCACCGTCACGGCGACATCGGCGGCGTAGCGGGTGCCAGGTTTATCGCAGCGCTGGCCGTTCACCAGCACTTCCCCGGCCATAATCATCCCCTGGGCACGGGCACGGCTGTCCGCCAGCCCGCGCTCCACCAGCAGCAAATCCAGACGTTGTTTGGCCACCGGCATGGTTCAATCTCGCGTGAGGGGAATCAACAGGTCAATGGGGCTGGTATCTTCGGGTGCCACCTCCAGGCCATCGGCCGCCACGGGCAAATAGCCATCGGTGGCGATGATGGCGCTGTAAGGTGCGCCGATCCGCAGCGGCCGGTCAATTTCAAAGAAGCCGTTGCGGTCAGTGATGGCCAGGGCATAAATCTGTTCCTGGAGCCAGGTGAAATCGCCCACCGAAAATTGATCGCTGATGAGGACGAAGGTCACGCCTTCCAGCCCGCGGCCGGTTTCGGCATCAATGATCTGGCCGCGAAGCTGCGCCCCGCCCGGCTGCGCCAGTTCATCAATGGCGAGCTGGCCAATGCCCACGGTGGCTTCGGTGGTGGCCAGCAAAATATCGCGGATGAGCAGTTCGACGGTGTAGGTGCCATCCGGCAGGCGGCCCGGCGCATCCACCTGCACGATAAAATCCGCGCCGGATTCCGGGCTGTTCCAGGGTACGGTTTGCTCATAGAAAATTTCATCGTCAATGCGCCAGCGCAGCGTCCACGGAATGCCGCGGCCGATCAATTCCCAGTCAAAGCGCAGGAACAGCGCTTCTGCGCCATCCGGGTAGTTGCTGGCGGGGGAGGCATCCGTCACCTCGCGGGGGGTGGTCGCCCGCACAAATTCAATGCTGTTGAACACCCCCGGCAAAGCCACGCCGCGCTGCGCCCCGGCGATGATGAAATTGCCGGTCAGCGAGAGCAGCCCGTTCATACCAATATCCACCCGGTAACGCCCCGGCACCAGGCCGCCGGGCGGCTCAATATTCACCGGGTAGGTGCCGGAGGGGCCAAAATCTTCGCGCCACACATCGGTCACGCGGGCAATTTCCAGCCCCTCATAGTACCAGATGGCCGTCCACGGGATGCCCGGCTGCATATTCTGGTAGACGAAACGGGCGGTCGCAATGGGCCCGGCCGGCAGGACATAGCCATTCCCCTGGAGATTGCCCGCGTCATCCAGCACGCCGAAGACGATATTGCTGAAGATGGGCTGCACCGTGGCTGCGCCGCCGACGACGATGGTGAGCGAGGTGGCCACCGTGCCATTGATGAACAGGCGATACTCATACACGCCGTTGGGGAAGGGCTGCCCGGTCACGCCGATGTACCACAGGCCGCGCTCCCCGCCACTCCAGCGCACCGGCGGCAGGTCAAACACGCGGTTGGGCACGCCGTCCACGGTCACGCGCAGTTCATACACGGTGTTCGGGGTCATCCCGGCGTAATCGAAGAACAGATACAGGCTGTCGGTGCCGGCCGGGGCGCTGCCGATGACGGTGGAGGGCAGGCCGTCCACCACCGCCGGCGCGATGAAAGGGCGCGAAAACGCCGGCGCACCTTCGGCGCTGGCCTGGAAAGCCGGGGCGGTGATGGGCTGCACCGTCAGCCCCAGGGCGGCACCGCGAATGAGCGTGCGGGCGTAATTGGAGGGGCGCAGCACGCTGATGAAATCGCCCACCGGCACGCAGGTATCGTTACTGTTGATGAACCCATCGCTGCTGGTATCTTCCAGCAGCAGGCATTCGCTGCTGACCACGCCGGCGGGCGCGGCGGAGGGAATGCCCACCAGTTGCCCGGCGCGGTTGTAGGCCCCGCCGCCGGACATCACGCCGGGGGCTGGAATCAGCGTGTTCACCTTCATCCAGGCGCGGCCGTTGCCGCCCGGTTCATCCATAAACCCGGTGACGACGGACGGCGCGAGCAGCACCGGGTCATTGCCGGCGGCCGGGTAGCCGACCAGCGTCAGCGTTTCATCCAGCGTCACCGCGCTGGAATCCGCCAGTTCGACAAAGGGCAGCACCGGCAGGCTGGCGGCATCCACCGGGCGGCCATCAAATTCACGGGTGATCCGCAGCAGCGCCAGGTCCAGCCCAATATCCGCCTGAATGATCTCGGCGCGGTATTTGGGCACCGGCGGTTCCTCCAGGTTGATGGTCATGGCGATGATGAGCGTATCGCCGGTGCAGCTTTCGCTCTGGACGGTGTGATGGGCGTTGGTCAAAATCAGCCCGTCATAGCGAACAATGGTGCCCGACCCGATGCAGGTGATGGTCAAATTTTCGCTGCGGGCCTGCATAATGTAGACGGTCGCCCGTTCAATACGCTCCAGATCGACACCGGCGCTTTCCTGCGCCCGCAGGGCCAGCACCAGGCCCAGGCACACGGGCAGCAGCCAGAACAGCCGGGGGAAAAATCGGGTCATGGTTAAAACTCCAGCGCCTGCAAAAACTGCTCAAAGCGGGGCAGTTCCTGGCGATAGGTAGCGGCATCGGCGCGAAAGGTGATCACCAGCGCCTGCCCGCGGGAAATGGTGATGATGTCCAGCCCGACCACCACCACCGGAATCCCCTGTAAAAACGGGCTGGATTCCTGGCTGACGTAGGTATAGGAGACGGCCTGAGCGCTGAAGCCATCGCGCAGGGGGTACGGCTCCACCGCCAGCACGCTGTAGCCGGTGAACGTGCGGGCGCGGGTGAGCGCCAGCCGGTCGGCGATGTTGCGCCCGCTGGTGTCATCGCTGACGGGCTGCACACTGAGCTGGATGGTGGTTTTGTAGCCGCGCCGGGTCATATCGCGCACGCGGAAAACATAGTCCGGCGCGGTATCCAGCAGCCAGTTTTGCGGGTAAAAAGCGGTGATGCCGGCCTGAATGTTGACGTAAGGCACCACCGCCTCCAGCGTGCTCTGGCGCAGGTTCAGCCCGTACAGCAGCACGACGGCCGCCACGATGAGCGTGAGAGCGTGCGCCTGGCGCTGGCGGCGCGTTTCGGTGGCGGCTCCGCGCACCTCGATCAGACGCATGGCTACTCCTGCCCCCGCACCACATCTTCGGCGCGGCGCTCGGCGGCGCGGTAGAAGAAGGACATCACCACCTGGGGCGCGGCCAGCAGCACCAGCGCGAACCCCAGGGCCAGCAGCGGCCGGGTGATGCCGCCATCCAGCGATAACTGGGCATTCATCAGCCCGGAGCGCAGCGGAATGGCCACCCCGTGCAGCGCGGCCGCCACCAGCAGCGTCACCGGCAGCAGGATCAGCGTGGCTTCGCCCAGGCGGGTTTCGGCCACGCCGTACCCCATGATGAGGCTGCCGCCCAGGTGCATCGCCAGCAGCGCCAGCACCCGCATGATGACCGCATCGGGGGCGGCATCGGGATGGCGGCTGACGTAATCCAGCGCGAACAGGGTGGTAAAGCCCACCGCAATCGCTGCGCCGTAGGCCACGCCATCCAGCCGAATTCGCAGCGCCTCCGGCGGCAGCGCATAGCGCAGAACCAGGTATTTCAGCGTCTCCTGGACGATGCCCACGGTGACGGTATAACCAATGATGCGGTTGACGGCCGATTCCAGCGACAGCCAGGTTTCCGGGCGCAGCACATTTTCGATCAGCGGCAGGGCGAAGGCGCTGGCCACCAGCAGGCTGAGCGCGAAAACGCGCATGAGGTAGGCGCGGGGTTCCGGCACGCGGGCTTCGGGCAGCCAGGAGAAGACCAGCCACAGCGCGGCCGGCAGGGCGGCCAGCAGCAGGTTCACCGGCAGCAGGGCCACCGTCGGCAGGCGCAGCCCCAGGAAGCCAAACGCGACGAACAGCGCCACCGCCGCTGCCGCCACTGTGCCATTTTCAATAATCAGGCTGCGCCATACCCGCCGGTACGGATAAATTTCTTCTTCTTCTCTGGGCGGGGTTAGCAGGCGTGTGTTTAACGACATGGGCGCTCACCGGCAGGATGCTCTCTTGCGTTAACCGGGATAAGCTTTACAATGTCACCCCGGATAGCACAACATGCTATCGGATACCACCCTAACTGCAAAGGTCAAATATGCGTCGCCTGCTGCTGCTGTTCGTAATCGTCGTGAGTGGCTGTGCGCCAGCGGCTGATACCGGCGGCGCGGCGGCCCGCCGGATCGTGTACGGGCTGACGTTGAGCGTCAGCGGGATTGACCCCCACATCAACCAGAATACCGAACTGGGGATCGTGCTGCGCTCGGTGTACGATACGCTGGTCTACCGTGACCCGGTGACGAAAGCCATTGTGCCGGGGCTGGCCAGCGCATGGACGATCTCCGACGATGGGCTGGTGTATACCTTCAACCTGCGCCAGGATGTCATGTTTCACGATGGCACCTTCTTCAATGCCGATGCCGTGGCGGCGAATTTACAGCGCATCATGAACCCGGAGACCGGCTCCCAAAAGGCCCGGCTGCTGCTGGGTTCGCTGGCCAGCTACCAGATCATCGACCAGTACACCATCAGCCTCACGCTGTCTGCGCCGTACAGCCCGCTGCTGGACGGGCTGGCCCAGGTGTACACCGGCATCGCCAGCCCGGCCGCGCTGGGCCAGTATAATCTGCTGCGCTACCAGTATCACCAGGTGGGCACGGGGCCGTTCCAGTTCGTGGAATACATCCCGGAAAACCGCATTGTCATTCGCCGTAACCCCAATTACGCCTGGGGGCCGGCCTTTTACGCCCCGCCAGGGGCTAACGCGGTGCAGGAAATTGAATTTCGCTTCTATCGTGATCCGGCTACCCGTGCCGCCGCGCTGGAAAGCGGGGAAGCCCAGGTGATGGGCGAACTGCTGCCGGCGGATGCGCGGGCGCTGGCCAACAATGCCGCTTTCCGGGTGCTGCCGGTGACGGTGCCGGGGCAGCCGCTGCAATTTTACCTGAATACCCGGCTGGCCCCGCTGGATAACCTGGCCGTGCGCCAGGCGCTGCTGTACGCCACCAATCGCGGGGCCATTGTGGAATCGGTCTACCAGGGCTTTTCGCCGGTGGCCTGGGGGCCGGTGGCCAGCAGCGCCCTGTTTTACAATCCGGGTGTGGTGAATGCCTATGCGTACAACATCGAACAAACGCGGGCGCTGTTGAATGCAGCCGGCTATGCCGATAATGACCGCGATGGCATCCTGGAGCGCGAAGGCCTGCCGCTGGAAATCCGTGTGATTCAGCCGGCCTGGGGGCTGGTGCCGGAAGTGACGCAGCTCCTTCAGGATCAATGGCGGGCGGCGGGCATCCGGGCCATCATTGACCCGGTGCCGGGCTTTACGGCCCTGCTGGAAAAAGTGACCGCCGGTGAGTATCACCTGGTATCCTTCGACACCTCCGGCATTGACCCGTCTTTCCTGAATGCGCGGTTTATGAGCGATGGCGCGGTGAACTGGACGGGGTACGCCAGCGCCCCGCTGGATGAACTGCTGCGGGCGGCCGCACAGTTGACCGACCCGGCAGCCCGGCAGCCGCTGTATTCGCAGGCGCAGTCACTCATCATGCAGGAAGCGCTCATTTTGCCCATCCGCGAGTATGTGAACCTGAACGCGCACAGCGCCCGCGTGCAAAATCTGTTGTTCGACCCGTATGGCTGGTTCCCGCTGCTGCATAACGTCACGCTGGCGGAGTAGGGGCCGGTGCTGCTGCGCCCGCTGCTCTCGCTGCTGCTGACGCTGTGGCTGGCGGTCACGCTGGCCTTTTTCGCGCTGCGGGTGCTGCCGGGGGATGCCATCGCCGCGCAGTTCGCCGCCGCCGCCAACCCGGCCGCCGCGGCCCTGCGCCGCGAGCAGCTTGGGCTGGATCTGCCGCTGTGGCAGCAGTACGGCCAGTATCTGCTGAATTTGCTGCGCGGCGATGCCGGGGTATCGCTCTACAGCGCCCGCACGGTGACGGAACTCATCGCGGAACGGCTGCCGCTGACGCTGGAACTGGCCGGGCTGGCGCTGCTGCTGGCGGCCGGGGCGGGCATCAGCGCGGGGGTGTATACCGCGCTGAGCCGCGGTGTTCCGGCGCGGCTGCTGCGCCTGTTCATCGATGTGCTGTTCAGCGTGCCGGTGTACTGGACGGCCACGCTGGCGCTGTTCAGCGTGGGGGTGCTGATCGGGGGCGTGCAGGGGGCGGTGGGGCTGCCGGCGCTGGTGGTGGGGCTGCACAGCGCGGCGGCCGTGGCGCGGCTGGTGCGCGTGGCGGTGCTGCAAACCGCCGGCGCGGATTTTGTGCGGACGGCGCGCGGCAAAGGTCTGCCGGAGCGGCTGGTCATTCGGCGGCATATGTTGCGGGCCGGGCTGCTGCCGGTGGTGCAGCTCCTGGCGCTGCAAAGTGCTTATCTGATGGGCGGGGCGGTGATGACGGAGAGCATCTTTCAGCGGCCCGGTATGGGGCTGCTGCTGCTGGATGCGGTGCTGGCGCGGGATTACCCGGTGGTGCAGGGGGTGGTGCTGCTGCTGGCGCTGCTCTATACCGTGTTGAACACCGCCGCCGATGTGTTCACCGCGCTGCTTGACCCCCGCATTCGGCGGGCATAACCTCCGTGCGCCTGCCGCTGCTGCTGCTGATCGGCATTGGGCTGCTGGCGCTGGCCGCGCCGCTGCTCGCGCCGTATGACCCCCTGCTGACCCGGCCGGAGCAGGCGCTGCAACCGCCTTCGGGCACCTTTCTCCTGGGTACCGATCATCTGGGGCGCGATGTGCTGAGCCGCACGCTGTGGGGCGGCCGGCGCACCCTGTCGCTGGCGCTGCTGGCGACCGCCTGGGCGCTGCTGCCGGGGGTGGCCGGGGCGCTGCTGGCGGTCAGTGTGCCCCGGCTGGATGGCGGGCTGCGGCTGCTGGTGAATACCTGGCTGGCTTTCCCGCCGCTGGCACTGGCGCTGCTGCTGGTCACGCTGACCGGGCCGGGGACGGCCGCGGTGGCGCTGGCGGTGGGGCTGGCCCAGGGTGGGGCGGTGCTGCGGGTGTGCCGGGCCGGGCTGCTGGCGCTGGCGGCCGAAGAATATGTGCTGGCGGCGCGGGCGCAGGGGGCGGCGGGCTGGCACATCGCGCGGGTGCATTTGCTGCGCGGGCTGTGGCCGCTGCTGCGCGTCCTGGCCGGCATCACCTTCAGTTACTGCCTGTTCAACAGCGCCGCCCTCAGCCTGCTGGGGCTGGCGGGGCAGCCGGGCAGCCCGGACTGGGGCGTGATGCTGGCCGATGGCCGCCAGGCGTTTCGCGCTGCGCCCTGGGCGGCCCTCGCGCCGGGGCTGGCCATCACCCTGACCATGCTGTGCCTGAATGCCCTCACCGATCATGACCATGACCATGACCATAACCGCGACCGTGACCGTGACCGGGGCAGCGCTCAGGCCGGCGCGTGAATGAGCGTGCCGGGCGTTTGTTCGCCGGTGAGCGTGGCCCGCAGCACATCCGGCACCGCGCCGTTCACAATGCGGATCGTCAGCGCCGGGCGGGCCTGCACCAGCGCCAGCATATCTTCGACCTTGGTCAGCATCCCGCCGGTGACATCGACCCCCGCCGAGCCACCGAGCAGGGGCTGAATGGCCGCAAAATTAGCCGGGGTGATGGCCGGGATCACCCGGCCGCGGTCATCGTAGACCCCATCCACCTCGCCCAGCAGCACAATCTGCTGCACCGGCAGGTGCTGCGCCAGGAAGGTGAAGACCGTTTCGGTGGAGATGATCGTCCCGCCGCGCACCGTATCAAAAGCGACATCGCCATACACCAGCGGGACGAGTCCCTGTTGCAGCGCCAGCGTCAGCGGCGCCAGCGCCAGCGACGTAATGACTCCATCCGTGGCCCGGGCCGAAGCGGACGGCTGCACGCGGAACACCGGCAGCCCGGCCTGCTGCATCGCCCGGGCCACGTGATAATTCAGTTCTGCGGCGATGGTAGCCACGCTGGCGAAGCCGTGCCACTGTTCCGGCGTATGCACACCCTGCATGGTGCCATATTTCTGCGCCTCAAAATGGCCGAAAGACCCGCTGCCATGCCCCACCAGCAGCGCCAGCGCCGGCTGCTGGCGGCGGGCGGCCGCCAGTTCCTGCGCGATGCGGGCCATCTGCGCCTGGCGAAAACTGGCCCGCACCTGTTTATCCGTGATGAGCGAACCGCCCAGTTTGACCAGCGTAATCATGAAACATTCCCCGTCAGCGAAAAAGCAAAAGTACGGACTGCACCGGCGGCCCGCAGGGCGGCCGTTACGGTATCGACTGCGGCCGCATCCACCAGCGCGATCATGTTGCCGCCCCGGCCACCGCCGGAGAGCTTCGCGCCGTATGCACCGGCCGCCAGCGCTGCCGCCACCAGCGCATCCAGCGCCGGCGACGATACGGTAAGCTGCTGGAGCAGGGCATGATTGCGCGTCAGCAGCGCCCCCATGGGTTCCAGCGCCAGCGCGGCCAGGCTGTCGCGCATCTGGCGCGACAGGTCGCCAATGGCCGCCAGCACGGGCTGAAGCTGCGCCGGGTGCGCCTCATACAGGCGGCGCACATCGCCCACGGAAAGATGCGTCGGCGCGACCACGCCCGTATCGGCCACGATGAGGCGGGCCGCCACCGGCCCCGCGGGCAGGGAGAGCCGTTGCAGCGGCTGGCCGCGCACAAAATACACCGGCTGCTCATACACAATCACCGTGTTATCGATGCCGCTGGGCGTGCCGTGATAATAGGCTTCGCTGCGGTAAACCGGCGAATTGATGAGATCCGGCTCCGGGGCACGGCCGGCCGCGGCGCACAGCAGCCGGGCGAGGGCCGTGGCGATGGCCGCGCCGCTGCCCAGGCCGCTGGCGATGGGAATAGCTGAACGCACCGTGATCGCCAGCGCCGGCAGCGGCACCGCCAGGGCGGTACACACCTCCTCGGCCAGCCGCAGCAGCGGGCTGTCGCTGGCAGCGGTGAGTGTTTCGCCCATGTCCGCCAGGGTGATCGTCAGCGCCGCGGCGGGCGCGGCCGTGGCGTGGGCCCGCAGGCTGTGGACGGGCAGGGCAATGGCCGGCTGACCGTAGACCACGGCATGTTCCCCGCACAGGATAATTTTGGCACAGGCAGAGCTTTCCAGCATGGTGCTTAAACCCACTGTGGCAGCAAATAAATCAGAAAGATATAGGTCAGTCCCCACAGCACGATCGTCGCCTGCAAACGTCGGTCGGTCAGCAGCACTTCATCCGGTGCGCCGCCTTCGCCTTTCACGTGGACGAGATAGAGATAGTGGAACAGCCCGTACAGCACAAACGGCACGGTAATCAACGTCAGGTTCACGCCGCCGGCCACCCGGATGGCCGTTTCGGCCTCCACCGTGTACAGCAGATAGGCGATGAAGGTGGAAGTTGTCACCAGGCGCAGCATTTCATCCAGCAGCGCCAGGTTGTACTGCTGGAAGATGGGGCGCGTTTGCACCGCGGCCGGGCCCAGCTTCACCAGTTCCTGCCGCCGCTTGCCCACCACCAGGAACAGCGCCAGCAGCGCCGTGCAGGCATACAGCCAGGGCGAAAAATTCGCCACTTCGATCACGGCCACCCCGGCCAGCACGCGCAGCACAAAGCCCGAAGTCACCGTGAGCACATCCAGGATGACCACATGCTTGAGGTAGAAAGAATAGGCAAGCTGGCTGACCAGGTACAGCAGCAGCACCAGCGCCAGCCGCCACTGAAACGCCCACGCCAGCAGCAGCGTGACGATGGGGATGAGGACGGCCGCCGCCAGCGCCACCGGCACCGGAAGCTGACCGGCCGGCAGCGGGCGCTCTTTTTTGCGCGGGTGCAGCCGGTCGCGCTCAATGTCCACCAGATCATTGATGATGTACACCGTGCCGGACATCAAAATGAGCAGGCCACAGGCGATCAGCACATTCAGGAAGGGGCCCGGCTGGAAAAGCTGCCCGTCGAACACCAGCGCCGGGAACACAAACAGCACATTTTTCGTCCACTGGCGCGGACGCATGGTGCGAAGAAGACCGTACAACGCCTGCAAAGCGCACTCCTGCCCGTTTAACCGGCCACACCGGCTGATCCTGAACGGCTCTCAGCCAACAATCCCCGCTATGTTATCATTCCTTCAGCTATGTTTGATAGGCTTGTGCCGTACCACAGGAGACTGATTGTGACGACTGCCACTGCCCGCGCTCATCCGAATATCGCGTTCATCAAATACTGGGGCAATGCCAGCGATGCGCTGCGCCTGCCGGTGAATCCTTCCATCAGCATGAATCTGGACGGGCTGTATGCCGAAACCACCGTCACCTGGGATGAAGCGCTGCCGGCGGATACGCTGCGGCTGAATGGCAAAGACGAGGCCGGCCCGGCGCTGGAGCGCGTTCAGCGGCACCTGCACGCCGTGCGCCAGCACCTGCGGCTGACGCAGTATGCCCGCGTGGTATCGCACAATAATTTCCCCACCGGCACGGGCATTGCTTCCTCGGCGGCGGCCTTTGCCGCGCTGACGGTGGCAGCGGCCGGGGCTTCCGGGCAGGCGGTGCCAGAACGGGCGCTCAGCACCCTGGCCCGCCTGGGGTCGGGGTCGGCGGCGCGGTCGGTGCCGGCTGGCTTTGTGCGCTGGTTCACCGGCGACAGCCACGAAACATCGTATGCGGAAAGCTTCGCCGCGCCCGATCACTGGGCGCTGGTGGATGTGATCGCCATCGTCAGCGACCAGCACAAGGCCACCGGCTCGCAGGAAGGGCACCCCACCGCACCGACCAGCGATCTTCAGGCGGCGCGGGTGGCGGGGGCCGCGGCCCGCTTTGAGCTGTGCCAGCAGGCCATTCTGGCGCGTGACTTTGACACGTTCGCCGAAGTGGTGGAGCGCGACAGCAACCTGATGCACGCCGTGATGATGACCAGCCGCCCGCCGCTGTTCTACTGGCTGCCGGCCACCCTGGCGCTCATGGCGGCGGTGCGCCGCTGGCGGGCGGAAGGCCTGCGCGTGTGCTATACACTGGATGCCGGCCCCAACGTGCATTGTATTTGCATCAGAGAGGATGCCGACCAGGTAAGGGAACGGCTGTGGCAGCACTCCGGTATCCTGGAGGTGCGGCGGGCGACCGTCGGTGGTGGCGCGGCGCTGGTGAACGCCGGGTAAGCGCCGGGGTGCATATCTTGCGTTCAATCTGTTAACGGTCATATAATGGCACTAACCACGATCACTGAATAGCGAACAGGACAGGGCGTGATGGAATTTCTGCTGAATAACAATTTTCTGGCGGCGGTGGTGGCTTTCGGGCTGGTGTTGATTCCGGTCATCATCATCCACGAACTGGGACACTATTTCGCGGCCAAACTGGTCGGTATCAGCGTGCTGGAATTTGGCATTGGTTTCCCGCCCCGTGTGATTAAGCTGTTTCGCATCGGCGAGACGGATTTCACCCTGAATTTGCTGCCTATCGGCGGTTTTGTGCGCCCCCTGGGCGAAGATATGATCGGCCCGCAAAATACCGCGGACGCGCCGCCGGAGGATGAGCCTTATGGTGGCGAAAAACGTAAAAATACCCCGGTCGATCAGGATTATCTGAACGAGCGTGAAGAACTGCTTCAGCGCGGGGTTGCGCCGGATAAGATCAAGACGGTGAATGATGTGAAGCCGCTGCCGCGCATCTTCTTCATGGTGGCCGGGGCGCTGGCGAATTTTGCCACCGCCATTGTGCTGTTCGCCGTGATCGCCCTCATCGGGCTGCCGCAGGTGGTGGGGGCGCGGGTGCAGGTCGCGCATTTGCCCGCCGGCTCTATCTTTGACGGTACGCCGGTGGTGGTGGGGGATGCCATTGAACTGGTCGATGGTGAACTGTTCAGCGGCATGAATGACTTCATCCAGCGGTTGCAGGCGGCGCAGGGCCCGGTGACGCTGACCATGCGGAGCGTGGAAACGCGCGAAAATTACACCGTCACTGTCACGCCATCCATCCAGGGCGTGCTGGGAGCGCTGTTCGTGACCACCATCGCCAGCGGTTCGCCCGCCGATGAAGCCGGCGTGGTGCCGGGTGACATCATCATCGGGGTCAACCGGGAACGCCTGCCCGGTGACAGTGACCCGGTGCGCGTGCTTCAGGAAGCCGGGGCCGCTGCGGCCGGGCGCACCATCCTGCTGACGGTGGTACGCGGCAACGAAACCCTGGAGATTGAACTGTCGCCGCGGGTGAACCCGCCGCCCGGCGAAGGCCGCATCGGCCTGGCCATTTCCGCGCAGTTTGCCACCAGCGACGGCATTCGGTACGTCAATTCCGCCCCGCAGGAAAAACTGATCCCGCTGCCGGCCGGTGAGGCCATTCAGTACGGCTTCCAGCGCACCGGCGAAATCCTGCAATTAATCATCACCCTGCCCGGCCAGCTCATCTCCGGGGCCATCAGCCCGGAAGAAGCCCGCCCGGTGAGCGTGGTGGGCATCAGCCAGATCGGGGGCAATTTCCTGCAGGAGAGCATTCGCCAGGGCAGCCCGGTTTTGATCCTCAATTTCGTGGCGATGGTGAGCATTTTCCTGGGCTTCACCAATTTGCTGCCGCTGCCGGCGCTGGATGGCGGGCGCGTGCTGTTCGCCCTGGTGGAACTGGTGCGCGGCCGCCCGGTGGCCCCGGCGCTGGAAAGCCGTGTCCACTGGTTCGGCTTTCTCATCCTGCTGCTCCTGGGGTTGATTGTCATCGTGTATGACATTGTGAATCCATTCGTATTGCGCTAGACCAACAAGAGGGTGCATGAGTCACGCCGATTTCGATTTTGAGGACGACGATGATCTGTCGTCCTCGCGTCCTTCGCTGGATGACGTGCTGGCGGCACTGCAATCCGGCGAAGATCGCCTGCCCGGCACGCAACTGCTGTACGGGCTGTCCGACCTGACCGAAGCCGACATCGAACGTCTGCAACCGGTGTATGCCGCGCTGGATACGGGCTTTCGCCGGCTGCTGGCGCAAATGCTGGCGGACATCAGCGACAACAACTATCAGATTGATTATGAGGCCGTGGGGCTGCTGCTGCTGAGCGATCCCGACGCGGACGTGCGCCAGACCGCGCTGGAAATTCTGGCCGAATACGACTCGACCTATGTGCTGAACCGGCTCATGCGGGCCGCCCGCCAGGATCGTTCGCTGGCGGTGCGGGCCGAAGCCACGCGCACCCTGGGCCGCTTCGTGCTGGCCGGGGAACTGGGCGACATCTCGGCGACGAATTTTCAGCGGGTGCAGCAGTGTGTGCTGGAACTGCTGAACAACGCAGCCGAACCGCTGGAGGTGCGCCGCCGGGCGCTGGAAGCGCTGGCCAATTGCAGCCATGAGCAGGTGATCCCGGCCATCACCGCCGCCTACGACAGCGGCGACGACCGGCTTAAAGTGAGCGCGGTGACGGCGATGGGCAATTCGTCCGATGAGCGCTGGGAGTCGATCATCCTGCGCGAACTGGAGAGCGGCAGCCCGGTCATGCGCCAGGAAGCGGCCCGCGCCGCCGGCGAAATTCAATCGCAGGAAGCCACCGGCCTGCTCATCCGCCTGCTGAATGACAGCGGCCGCGAGGGGCGCGAAGCTGCCATCACCGCCCTGGGCGAACTGGGGAACCGGGAAGCGCTGCGGGCGCTGAACCTGGCGCTGGATGTGGCCACGGAGGAGGACGATGAAGCCCTGATCGACCTCATCGAAAATGCGCTCGGCAACGCCAGCCTGGTGAGCGGCAAATTGATGCTGATGGAAGTGGAACCGGACGAGTGAGATAATCAAAAACAGGGGGCCCAGGCTCCCTGTTTTGATGGGTCGGGCGGGGGATTTACGCCATCTGGAACATGGAGGTCATCTTCATGCCCAGTTCCATGTTATTGACCTTGATCTTGCCCATCATGAACGCCTGCACCGGGTTCAGCTTGCCATTCACCAGCGCGAAAAAATCTTCATCTTTGGCCTTAAAGACCATCTGCGGCTCCGCGCCTGCGCCTTCGCCATACTCACAACCACCATCGGCAATCTTAATCCACCACGTCCCGCCGCTGTCACCGCTCAGTTCAAATTGAATAACTGCATTGACACCTTTCGCCTTATCCGGCTGAAAGCGTTTGACCATCTCAGGAAAAACCTGCTGCATTTCTTCTTTCGTAGGCATGAATTTGTCTCCTGAATATGCCATTCTAAAGCAGATGCGGGTATAGTAGCGCGTATGTGCCAATCTTACCACCCGAAACAGAGGCGCAGGATGAGTGAGACATTAACCCATCTGGATGACCAGGGCCGGGCCAGCATGGTGGATGTGACGGCCAAACCGGACACGGATCGCCAGGCGACGGCCGCCGGGGCCGTGGTCATGCAGCCGGAAACGCTGCGGTTGATCGTGGCCGGCGAGATCAAAAAAGGGGATGTGTTCGCCGTGGCCCGCATCGCCGGCATCATGGCGGCCAAAAACACGGCCACGCTCATCCCGCTGTGCCACCCGCTGCCGCTGACCAGAATCAGCGTGGAACTGACGGCGCGGCCCGAAACCTCCACGATTGAGATTGTGGCGCAGGTGCGTACCACCGGCAAAACGGGCGTGGAAATGGAAGCGCTGACGGCCGTGATGGCCGCCGCCCTCACCATTTACGACATGGCCAAGGCGGTGGATCGCGGGATGCGGATTGAGCAGGTGCGGCTGCTGGAGAAGCGCGGCGGCGTGCATGGCGATTATGTGCGGGAGGATTGAATGCCGATTAAAGTGCTGTTGTTTGCCACCCTGCGCGACCTGGCCGGCCAGCGCGAAGTGCTGCTGCCGCTGCCGGCCGCGCCGGTGACGATTGATGCCGTGCGCCAGGCGATGATCGAGCGTTTCCCCCACCTGGCGGATCATCTGCGGGTGGCGCTGGCCGCCGTGAACCAGGAATACAGCTTCGCCGGCGAAGCCGTGCAGGAGGGCGATGAAGTGGCCTTCTTTCCCCCGGTCAGCGGCGGGCAGGGCAGCCCGTACCCGCAAATTTTGCGCCTGGCGGATGCGCCGGTCGATCATAATGCGCTCATCGCCGCCATCACCATCCCCGCCACCGGCGCGGTCTGCCTGTTCAGCGGCCTGGTACGCGGCGCAACTGCCCGCGAAGGCCACCTGCCGCAGACCGAGTATCTGGAATATGAGGCCTATGCCCCCATGGCCCTGGCGCGAATGCAGCAGGTGGCGGACGAAATCCGCACCCGCTGGCCGGCCGTGCAGGGCATCGCCATGGTGCAGCGCGTGGGGCGGCTGAACGTGGGCGAAAACACTGTGTTGATCGCCTGCGGGGCGGCCCACCGCGATGATGGCTGTTTTGAAGCCGCCCGCTACGGCATCGACCGGCTGAAAGAAATTGTGCCGGTGTGGAAAAAAGAGGTCAGCCGCGATCAGTCCACCTGGATCGAAGGCAGCTACACGCCCACCCCGCAGGATCGCAGCGACCGCGCTGGCAATCAGCCGTGACCTGTGGTACAAACAGCCTCAAATAAGCGGCTTTTTCTCGGCATCGCAGGAGGCAATATGACCAGACGGGTTGTGGTAACAGGCCTGGGGCTGGTAACACCACTGGGCAACAATGCGCCGGATACCTGGGCCAATATCCTCAACGGGGTCAGTGGCATTGTGCCCATTACCTATTTTGATACTACCCATTATCTGGTGAAAATTGCGGCACAGCTCAAAAATTTTGATCCGCATGATTATATGGATCGGACGGAAGTCCGCCGGCATGACCCGTATCAGCATTACATCATCGCCGCGGCCCGGGAAGCCATCGCCAGCAGCGGTTTTGAGATTAAAGAGTCCGAACGGCAGCGCAGCAGCGCCGTGGTCGGTTCGTCCACCGGCGGGCTAAAAAGCTATCAGGAATACAGCGCCATCATCCATGAAACCGGCAACCCGCGCAAAATGACCCCTTTCGGCATTCCCATGCTGGTGGTGAACGCCGGCAGCAATGTCGTGAGCATTATGACCGGCGCGTGCGGCCCGTCCTGCATTCCGGTTTCGGCCTGCGCCAGCGGTGCCGATTGCATCGGCTATGCATTCGATATGATTCGCCACGGGCGCATCGACCGGGCGCTGGCCGGCTGCGGCGATTTTCCCATCATTGACCTGGGGATTGCCGCTTTTGACCGCATCGGCGCGATGTCCCGCGATAATGCTACGCCGGCGCGGGCTTCGCGCCCGTTTGATAAAGAGCGCAGCGGCTTCGTCTTTGGCGAAGGCGCGGCCGTGCTGGTACTGGAAGAACTGGAGAGCGCCCGGCGGCGCGGCGCGACCATCCTGGCGGAGATGGCCGGGTATGCGTCCACCTCCGATGCCTTTCACCGCACCGCCCCGGAACCGGAAGGCAGCGGCGCGGTGGAAGCCATGAAGTATGCGCTGGAGGTGGCCGGCCTGCGCCCGGAGGAAGTCGATTACATCAACGCGCACGGCACCGCCACCGAACTGAACGATGTGATGGAAACCCGCGCCGTGAAACGCCTGTTTGGCGACCATGCTTATCGCCTGGTGATGAGTTCCACCAAGAGCATGACCGGCCATGCCATGGGCACCACCGCCGCCATGGAAGCCGCTTTCAGCGTGCTGGCCATCCGCGATCAGGTGGCCCCGCCGACCATCAACCACGAGGTGCCCGACCCGCAATGTGACCTGGACTGTGCCCCCAACCAGGCGCGGCCCATGCCCATCCGCGTCGCCATGAGCAATTCTTTCGGCTTCGGCGGGCACAACGCTTCGCTGGTATTCAGGATGTTTAACGATTGACCACGCTCACAGACTTTGAAGCCCTGCTTCAGGTGCCCTTTCATGACCCGGCGCTGCTGCGCGAAGCCCTGACGCACAGCTCTTATGCCAACGAAATGGAGCAGCCGGGGCGCGATAATGAACGGCTGGAATTCCTGGGCGATGCCATCATTGGCTTCATCACCGCCGAAATGCTGTTCCGGCGCTATGGCGCGGCCAGTGAAGGCGACCTCACCCGGCTGAGATCCGCCCTGGTGAAGGCCGAATCGCTGGCGATGCTGGCGCAGGAATGCCGCCTGGGAGACTTTTTGCTGATGGGCAAGGGCGAAGAAGCGCGGGGCGGCCGCAAACGCATCAATACGCTGTGCCGCGCTTTTGAAGCGCTCGTCGGGGCCATGTACCTGGATCGCGGTATGGAACGGGTGCGTGATTTTTTGCTGCCCGCCCTGGGCCGCCTGCTGGATTATATCATCAGCCACGGGCTGGATCAGGATGCCCGCAGCCTGCTTCAGGAGCGCAGCCAGGCAGAGTTGCACATCACACCGGCGTACCGCGTGACGGACACCGTGGGGCCGGAGCATGAGAAAGAATATCACGTCGAAGTGCTGATTAAAGAGCTGATCCTGGGGCAGGGGCGCGGTGCCAGCAAGCGGCTGGCCTCTCATGCGGCCGCGCGGGATGCCCTGCAACGCCTGGAAACACAGGGCTGGTCGGCGGAGGTGCAGGCGCTGGCGGCTGCGCCGCCTGATGCCGATCCCGCGCCCGGCTCCAACCTCAACCCTGCTTCTGACGCAGGGTCGGGCTAAGGCTGCCCG
The DNA here is from genome assembly GCA_025454495.1 of Anaerolineae bacterium. Lineage (GTDB taxonomy): Bacteria > Chloroflexota > Anaerolineae > Aggregatilineales > Phototrophicaceae > JALHOR01. The sequence continues at coordinate 16,046 of JALOOI010000007.1, read as the reverse complement.
CGCCGAATTTGCACCCCGGCAAACGCCAGCCGATGATCGGAGGCGGCGCTGGCGATGACACCGTTGCCGGTGGAGCTTAAGCTCTGGCTCCACAGCCACAGGTAATCCACCCGCGCCTGCCGGTCTACCCGTACCAGCGTGGCCGAAAGATCGGGGTTGGTGCCGGCGAAGGGGTCGATGAAGCCCGTCCGCGCCAGCATTTGCATCAGCGGCGAATCCGGCACGTTGTGGAAGGTGCCCCCCAGGATCATCCGGCCCGGCTGGCCGCCATAATCCAGGCGGATGTGCGTCTCCAGCGTCGCCAGGATGAGATTCAGTTGATCGCGCTGGTTGCGTTCCTGCTCGGTGATGCTGCTGCCCTGGAGCAAAAAGCCCAGGCTGGTATTGTACAGCGTCACGGCGCTCTCATCCGGCCGAATTTGCACCCGTTGCAGGCCGGTTTGCCGGTCAACCCCGGGGATCAGCACACCGTCATCAAACACGATGGGCACCCGCGACAGCACCGCCAGCCCGTGCAGGCCTTCCGTGGTGGGGAAAAAGCGCCGATCCATCTGCAAGCGCCGCGCCAGCCACAGCGTCTGGTCAACCCCGAAGCTGGTCAGGCGGCCGGCTTCTGCCTCCTGGAGCAGGACGACTTCAACGCCGCTGCGCTCAATGGTGCTGGCCAGCGCTTCCAGATCGAACTGGAAAAATTCGCTGTAGCCGCCGTGAATGTTATAGGTGCCCACGCGCAGCACCGGCACATTCAGCACCGGCTGGATCAGCGGCGGGCGAGACAGGACGGCGGCGGCGGCCGTGGCCGCGCTCACCAGCAGCAGCGCCAGCAGCGAAACCCGGCCCCGGCTGCCGCGCCAGGGAATCTGCTGGCCCGCCTGGATCATCGGCAGCAGCGCCAGGAACGCCGCCAGCAGCGCCACCAGCAGCCCCAGGTCACGAAAGCCACGCAGCAGCGGCGGCACCACCGGGTTCAGCACGTCGAAGGGCGGGGCAAAATTGCGGACAAAGGCATATTCATAGGTGAACAGATCGGCCGTCACCAGCAGCCCGAAGATGAGCGGTGTGAACACCAGCCACAGCCCGCTCCAACTGCGTTTACGCTCGCCCTGGGGGGTGGCAAACCACCACCACACCATGCTCATCAGGAACTGCGCCAGCACCAGTGCCGCGCCCCCCACGGCCACTTCGGCGCTGCCCAGGTTAATGCGCTGCACCCGCAGCCCGATCACCACCAGCAGCAGCGTCACCACCAGCCACACCCAGCCGCGCGTGGTGGCATCAAACGGGGCGATGATGGCGCGGGCCTGGCGGCGCACAAACGGGATCAGCGGCAGCAGCGTCGCCGCCGTCACCGCCGGGACGAAGGTGGTGTAATCGGCATCCGCCCGGCCGCTGATGGCATTGGGCAGGGCCAGCAGCGACAATTGCAGGAACAGCATCCCGCCCAGACCCAGGGCGCTCCACAGCGACAGCGTGCCGCGCTGGCCGGGGTCACGGGGCGGGGATGGCAGCGCGGTGAGCAGGGAGAGCAGCACCGCCACCGCCGAGAGCGCCGTTTGCACCCCGGCATACGCCGGCGTGACTGACGGATCCAGCGTGTTGCCATAGGCGCGGAAGAGGCCATCTATCCCCAGCCCCAGCAGGAAAAAATAGGGCAGCAGCGTCAGCCGCTGGCGAATGAGCAGCCCCACATACAGCAGCCCGCCGGCCACGGCCAGCAGTGCGCCCATGGTGGGGGTCAGGCTGCCGCCATCGACCACCAGCAACAGCCGCCCGCCGGCCAGCAGCAGCACCGCCGGCACGAACAACAGGCGCACCCGGCCCAGCAGCAGCGTCAGCAGGGGCAGCGCCAGCACCAGCCCCAGCAGGGCAATCTCCTGGCTCACGATGGCCGGATCGACCAGGCCGGGCAGATCGGCGCTGAGGCTGCCGCGTGGATAGGCCGAGACCAGCGATGCGCTGGCCGTGCGGCTGTACAGCATCCCGATCACAAAACGCAGCGCCTGAATGAAGAACAGCCCCAGCAGGCCGGCTTCCAGCAGGGTTAATGTTTCGTGGCGCAGCGGGTTAAGCGCTCTTAAACGACTGACCATACCTGTCCAATCCTGCCCGGTAATCCCTGCACAAAATATACATCAGTGTTAAAATCACGCAAATTTGCCATCTGTCAGACGGGAGCACCCATTGGAAAAAGTTCATCTTCTCTTAAGTGGTGGCACAGTCATCACCATGAACGATGCCCGCGAGGTTATCCCCGATGGGGCGGTGGCCATCCGCGATCATGTCATCGTCGCGGTGGGCCGCCGGGCCGACCTGGAAGCCCGGTACACGGCGGATGAGCGCCTGGAGTGCCGCGGCCATTACATCCTGCCCGGTTTAATTAACGCGCATACCCACGTGCCCATGACGCTGCTGCGCGGCCTGGCGGATGATCTGCGCCTGGACGTGTGGCTGATGGGCTATATCATGCCAGTGGAGCGTGAGTTTGTCAGCCCGGAATTCTGCCGCATGGGCACCACGCTGGCCTGTGCCGAGATGATCCGCGGCGGGGTGACGGCCTTCGCCGACATGTATTATTTTGAAGCGGACATCGCCGCGGCCACGGCCGCCGCCGGGCTGCGGGCGCTGCTGTGCGAATCCATCCTTAAATTTCCCGCGCCGGATGCCGCCACCTATGAAGACAGCCTGGCGCTGACGCGCGATTTCATCCAGGCGTGGCGCGGGCACCCGCTGATTACGCCCACCGTGGCCCCGCACGCGCCCTATTCCAACACCGAAGAAACGCTGCGGCGCAGCGGCGACCTGGCGCGGGAATTCGGGCTGCCGCTGATGATCCACATCGCCGAAACGCGCCGCGAAGTGGATGATAACCTGGCCGCTTACGGTAAAACCGTCGTCCCCTGGGTGAAGGATACCGGGCTGCTGAACGATAACCGCGTGCTGATGGCCCACTGTGTGCATGTGGATGAGCATGAAATGCGGATCATGCACAAACATGATGTTTCGGTGGCGCACTGCCCGTCGGCCAATCTCAAGCTGGCCAGCGGCATCGCCCCCATCACGCAGATGCTGGAAATGGGCATTAACGTCGCCATCGGCACCGATGGCCCGGCCAGCAACAACGATCTGGACATGTTCGAGGAGATGCGGCTGGCGGCGCTGCTGGCCAAAGTGGCCCCCCATAACCCGACGGCCCTGCCGGCCAAACAGGCGCTGTGGATGGCCACCCGCGGCGGCGCAAAAGCGCTCGGTCTGGAGGCCATCACCGGCAGCCTGGAAGCGGGCAAATATGCCGATGTGATCGTGGTGGATGCACAGCCGATGCACAATACCCCGCATTTCGACTTTAACCCGGAGGCGGTCTATTCGCAGCTTGTGTATGCTGCCCACAGCAGCGATGTGCGCCATACCGTGTGCCATGGCCAGGTGCTAATGCGCGATCGCCGCCTGCTGACGATTGATGAAACACGCCTGCGGGAGCAGGCCGCCAGCTATGCCGAAAACGTGGGGCGCTTCCTCACCGTGCGCGAAGGCAACCCCCTCAGCAAGCTGGTGGGCGTGGCGGTGGATGTCGAACGCTCCGAGAGCTTTGAGGTGCAGGTGAAGGCCCGCCTGGAAGACTCCTCGGTGGTGGAAAACCTGCTCAGCCACCCGGATACCGAGGTGATGCGTTCTGTGCATTATCGCCAGTACGACACCTACTTTTTGTTCGACAACCCGGCCCAGGGGCGGGTGCGCTACCGCGAAGATGACAAAATCGACGGAGCCGGTAACGTGGTGGGGGTGCGTATGCGCCTCACCTACACCAGCGATAAAAAAGAGCGCGTGTTCGACAATATGGCCGTGCTGTCGCATTCGCGCTTCATCGCCCCGGCCAGCCACCCGCTGCGCTTTTACCAGGAATATTTCCAGGCTTCCACCGAGAAGACGCTCCGCAAGGAACGGCGGCGCTGGCGGGTGCTGCATCAGGGCGTGCTGTTCTTCGTCAATGTGGATCGGCTGATTGAACCGGATATTCCGGGGCTGTTCCTGGAGATCAAAAGCCGCACCTGGTCGGCCAGCGATGCCGAACTGAAAGCCACCATGATCCACGATATGCTGAAATTGATGGGCATTCCGCCGGAGGCCATCACCCGGCAGGAATACCTGGAGATGTAACGCTGACCGCGGGCGCAGCGGCACGCGCTGCGCCCGTTCCGTTAAAATTCCAGGTCCAGATAGCGCGAGGCGTAACAGCGGTCGCAGATGGTGTAGGGATGGCCGGGCGGCAGTTCTTTGCGGCATTCCCGGCAGCGCCGCGCCATGTTAATTTTACGCAGCAGCGCTTCATCAATCTGCATCGACCATTCCACGCGGCGGCTGCGGATGTCGATGGCTTCCGGCGCGTGGGCCATAAATTCCTGCCGCTGCGACAGCCACAGGTAAATATCGGCACAGGCGATGCAGGTTTCGGTAAAATCCAGTTCTTCGCTGTCGTCGATCTTGCGCGGCGGCTGCGGCGGCACCGGCATCGGTTCGGCCGCCAGGATCGACCGCGTGCAGGCATACCAGAAGTCGCGGCTGCTCTTGCGCGTGGGCGCGTTGATGAGCCGTACCGCCCGTTCCAGCCCCAGTTGATCGACTTCGGCATCGGTGAGCATGGCCGCCAGTTCGATGCGCTCGCTCAGATCGGCCGTTTTCACCACGCTGCGCAGCGCCGCCGGGATAGATTCCAGCGAGGCCCATTCCTGTAAGCGTTCCGCCAGGCTGCCGGGGATCATCTCCAGCTCATCGACCACCGGCGCGACGCGGGCGAAGGTCAAATCCGGCGTTTCGGTGTAGTACAGTTCGCGGATGGTCTCCAGGTTGTGGCGGTTGGTCGCGCCGATTTCGCCCGCCTGGGAATAGCCGAAGCGGCCGGCCCGCCCGCCGATCTGCTGCACTTCGCCGGGGGTCAGGCGGCGGCTGTTGCGGCCGTCGAATTTTTCCACCTCATAGAAGCACACATAATCCGCCGGCAGGTTTAGCCCCATGCCCACCGCATCGGTGGCAATGCAAATTTCCGTTTCGCCGGCCGCAAAACGATCGGCCTGCTTGCGGCGGACTTCCGGCGGCAGCGTGCCATAAACGACGGAGACAGTACGCTTAAAGCGCTCCAGCTTGGTCTTCAGTTCCAGCACCATCCGCCGCGAAAAAGCCACCAGAATCGTGCGCGGGGGCAATTTTTCCAGCATCCACGGGCGTTCAGAGACTTTGATGGGCGCAAGCCGATGATGCTGCACCACCCCCAGCGGAATATCGGCGGCGGCCGTCATGCGCTCCACCAGTTGCTGTATCTGCGGCGGGCCAATGACGTGGATTTCCGGCGATTGCGCCTGCATCATGGCCCGCGTCCACGCCCACCCGCGATCCGGGTCGGTGAGCATTTGCGCTTCGTCGATGATGACACAATCACCGCTGTGCAGCGGGTTGAACATTTCGATGGTGGCGGCGGTGATGCTGGCTCCGGGAATGTCGATGTATTCTTCGCCGGTGAGCAAATTGCAAAAGACCCCGCGCTGGTTGAGGCGGTCAAAAATTTCAAAGGCCAGCAGGCGCAGCGGGGCCAGGTACCAGCCGCGGCCGGCCTCCACCAGCCGGCTGAGTGCATCATGCGTTTTGCCGCTGTTGGGCGGCCCCACATGCAGCAGCAGCGTCTGGTTCACCCGGTCTTCATTTTCCCAGGCGGGGAAGGCCTCGATCAGTTTTTCGCGCAGTTCTTCGCGGCGGCGGCGCTCATCTTCGCGCTTCTGCCGTTCCTTCTCGCGCTTATCGGTCTGTTTGGCTTTTTTCTCGTCGCGCTTCTGGCGCTGCCGGTCGGCCAGCGCTTCGTAAAAGCCGCGCAGCGTCTCCGGCAGGCCCCACTGGCCGCGCACTTCGCCCCAGCGCGGGTTGTTGCGGTTGATGCCGGCTTTCTCCAGCCGGCGGCGCACGGCGGAATAGCTCAGGTCGAGCACTTCGGCGATCTCGCGCGGCTCCACTTTTTCATGCGCCACCACCTGTTCATACAGCACGGGGTCGGTGAAGACGCTTTCCACCATGTCGGCCGGCAGCCGCATCTGGTTTTCAGGATCGACAAAGGTGTGCAGCAGTCCCGCTTCGACCGCCTTATCCAGCGAGGCTTTGCTGATGTCCAGCCGTTTACGGGCCGCGTTAAAGGTGTAGGAACGGGCCTGCACCAGCAGGCGACTGCCAGCCATATCGGGAGTCAGTACTGCGCCCGGGCGGATGATCGCGCCGGTAATCAGCAGCATCTCATCCCAGGCGCTTTCGTTGTGTATCTCAGGGGTCGTTTTTCCGGTCATGCGGATTGTAATTGTCCTGTAGGCTCTGCGCTGCGCTGCATTATACAGCAAATCGCGCAATTGACAGCCGCTTATTTGCCGCGCAGGCGTGGATCCAGCAAATCGCGCAGGCCATCGCCGATGAAATTGAAGGCCATCACCAGCGAGGCGATGACTGCGCCGGGATACAGCCACATCCACCACTGGTCAAAGAAATCAATGGCGATGGACACCATGCGCCCCCATTCTGGCACTTCCGGCGCAGACCCCAGCCCCAGAAAGCTCAGCCCGGCAAAGGTGAGGATGGCATTGCCCACGTCCAGCGTGGCCAGGATGAGGGCCGGGGCCAGGCAGTTGGGCAGGATGGTACGGCTGAGGATGTAAAAATCGCCGGCCCCGGCGCTGCGGGCCGCTTCGACATAATCGCGGTGTTTAACATCCAGCACCAGCCCGCGCACAATGCGAGCGTAGGCCGGCCACCACACGATCACCAGCGCCAGCACCGCATTCTGGATGCTGGGGCCCAGCGCCGCCGCCAGCGCCATCGCCAGGATGATGGTGGGGAAGGCCATAAATAACTCGGTGATCCGCATCAGCAGGTCATCCAGCAGGCCGCCATAATAACCCGCCAGCGCCCCGACGACGATGCCGATGAGCGCCCCGAAGGCGATGACGGCCAGCCCGGCCGGCAGCGTGACCAGCGTGCCATGCAGGATGCGGCTGAAAATGTCGCGCCCCAGTTCATCTGTCCCCATGCTGTGCAGTGCGCCGGGCGGCTGAAGCCGGTTACGCACATTCTGCGCCAGCGGGTCATAGGGGGCCAGCAGCGGCGCGAGCAGCAGCATCGCCAGCCAGAAGACCACCACCAGCAGCCCGGCCAGCACCACCGGGTTCCGCCGCAGGTGCCGGCTCACCGCGTGCAGCGCGTTACGCCAGCCGGATGCGCGGGTCGATGAAGTAGTAGAGGAGATCGACGACAAAGTTCACCACCACATAAATAAAGGCAATTAACATGCTCACGCCCATAATCGCCGGGAAATCCTGCGAGGTGGAGGCCCGGAACATATACTGACCAATGCCCGGCCAGGCGAAAATACGCTCGATCAGCACGGAGCCGACCAGCAAATTACCGTACATCAGCCCGATGACCGTCACCACCGGGATGAGCGCGTTCGACAGCCCGTGGCGCAGAATAACGTTCCGCTCATTGAGGCCTTTGGCGCGGGCGGTACGCATATAATCCTGGCCCAGCACTTCCAGCAGGGAGGAGCGCGTAATGCGGGCGATGATGCCCGACAGATACAGCGCCAGCACAAAGCCGGGCAAGATGAGCCGCCGCAGGGCATCGCGCAGGGTGTCAAAATCGGAAGCCAGCAGGCTGTCCACCACGAACAGGCCGGTCACGGTGGGCGGTTCGCTGGCCGTAAAACCCAGGCGGCCGGGGCCGGGCAGCAGGCGCAGCTCGGCGTGCAGGATGGTCAGTCCCAGCAGCGCCAGCAAAAAGATGGGGAAGCTCACGCCGATGAGCGATAAAAAGCGCACCACATAATCCACCGGCGAATTGCGCCACACGGCCGAAACCACGCCGAAGAAAATGCCCAGGCTCATGCCCAGCACAATGCCCACGGTGGAGAGTTCAATGGTGGCGGGCAAATATTTCGCAATATCGGCCAGCACCGGCTCGCCACTTTTGATCGACCGGCCCATATCGCCGCGCAGCAAATTGCCCAGGTAGACGAAATACTGTTCCACCGGCGGCTTATCCAGCCCCCACTTTTCCCGAAAGGCCCGCACGATGGTTTCGTTGTTCAACTGGTTGGGGGGCAGGTTGGCATTGATGGGGTCGGCCGGCACCGCATTGGCGATGAGAAAAGCCACCACCGTAATCCCCAGCAGCAGCGGCAGGGTTAACAGCAGGCGGCGCACCAGATAACGCTGAAACGACATGCGAACTCCGGGAGAATGAAAAACCGGGGCCGCCAGCGGCCACCCCGGTTTTAAAGATCAGCAGTGCGCTTAGCCAGCGCGGCTGAGCAGCGCCACATCCAGCGCCCACTGGGGATGCCAGACGTAGCCGGCGACGCTGGCGCGGGTGGCCACGGTCAGGTCAGGCTGCACGAAGGGCGCGAAAGGCGCGTTTTCCTGCATGTAGCGCTGAAGCTGGCCGAAGATTTCCACGCGGGCGGTGGCTTCGGTGGCCAGGCTCGCCTGGTTAATCAGGTCGAGCAGGTCAGCGGAGGCATTCTCCGTCAGCCATTTCGCGCGTTCCGTGGCCACCTTGCCGCCAGGCAGGAAGGCCAGCAGATCCAGCGGATCCAGAATATCCGGGCCCCAGAACCAGTAACCGAACCCGGCTTCGCCGGCGCGGTAGCGTTCCAGCGCCACCTGAAGCTCACCCGGCTGGAGCGTGACGGTGATGCCCACTTCCGCCAGGTCTGCCTGGATTTTCTGGGCGTTGGTGTTCATATTGACACCCTGCCAGGTGAAATCCGGGTATTCCAGGGTGATCTCGAAGCCATCCGGGTAGCCGGCTTCGGCCAGCAGGGCGCGGGCGGCATCCAGGTCACGGGTGACGGCCGTGCCATCCAGGCTGCTGTAGGCACCGAGCAGGCCCACCGCCAGGTTAGAGCCAGGGGTCACGCCGCCCCACAGGTCCAGGTAGCCGGAATAATCCAGCGCCAGGCGGATGGCCCGCTGCACCAGCGGGTTGGAGACGGGGCCGCCAATGCTCTCATCCTGGTTCATGATGATGAAATGCACCGCCAGCCCGGGACTCTTGAACAGGCTGATGTCGGCGTTGCTTTCCATGTCTCCCACCTGGTCAGCGGTGATTTCCAGCGCCACATCAATTTCGCCGGATTCCAGCGCGATCTTCTGCGCGGCCGATTCCGGGATGTTGGCGATAATCACGCGGTCGAAGAAGGGGGCTTCGCCATAGTAATTGGGGTTGCGTACCAGCACCGTGCGGACGGTCTTATCCCATTCTTCCAGGATATAGGGGCCGCTGCCGGCGGAATTGGCATCCAGCCAGGCCCCGGCCGCATCCGCGGTGGCGGCATCGGCGGCATCGGTACCGCCATTGGCCTGCACCACTTCGGCATTGCTCACCGAGAAGGCATTATTGGTCAGTTCTGCCAGAAACGACGGGCGAATGGCGCTGAGGGTGATGACCACCGTGCCGGCATCCGGCGCTTCGATGCTGGCGATCGGATCGGCCAGGAAGGACGGATTGCCCTGAACATTCTTCAGGCGGTTGAAGCTGAAGACCACATCCGACGCTTCCACCGGCGAGCCATCGGAGAAGACCGCGGCCGGGTTCAGCGTGAAGGTGTAAACCAGACCATCTTCAGAGATCGTCCACGACGTGGCCAGGCGCGGCTCGATGGCGCTGGCATCCGCATCCGGGAAAGTGACCAGGGTTTCATAAATCGCCCGATGCACAATTGCCGTCGTCCCCGTGTAACCGCGGGCCGGGTCGAGCGAGTCGGTGCTTTCGGCGTGCCCAATTACCACCACCTGCTCATCCTGTGCTGTCGCCCCGATAGCGCTCAACAGCAGCGCCAGGATGAGCAGCAGGAGTCCGGTAAACCATTGACGCGCTTGTTTCATAAAACCTGCTCCCTGTCATAACCGGTAGATACATTCATGTCAGGTTGTTTTATATGCTGACAGGGCGCAATTGTAACGTATTCCCCGCACTCTGCAACAAGTCTCATCCCGTTTTGCCGGCCGGCATGTTATGATGTGCGACAAACCTTTAGCGCCACTCTCAAGGGATCATCATCATGGCTTCTTTTGCGGCAAGAATACAGCGTTTTCAGGCGCAGATGGCCGGGCGGGCCGACCTGGCGTTCTTCCCTACCCATGCGTCTGACCTGCACTATTTGACCGGTGTCCCGCGGGATATTCCCAATTATGGCCGCACCATGCATCCGGGTGGCTGGCTGGAGGGTGCGTGGATCGTGCCGGATGGGCCGCCGGTGCTGCTGCTGCCGCGCATGACGGCCGAATTTGGCGGCCTCAGCCGGCTGGCCGGGGCGATTGATCTGCGCGTGCTGGGGGACTGGGATGACCCGGATACCCTGGTGGCCGATCTTTTACGCGGCCTGAAGCTGCCCGATGTACCGCGGGTGGCCATCGCTGACCTGACGCACGGCGAAACGCTGGTGCATGTGCAAAAGCTGCTGCCGGGGGCGCTGTTCGTCTCCGGGACGGACATCGTGCGGGAACTGCGCGTCATCAAAGATGAGGACGAAATCGCCCTCATGCGCCGCGCCGGCCAGATCACCGAAGCGGCCTTTGCCGATGTGCTGAAGCATCTCCGCATCGGCATGACGGAACTGGAAGTGATTCAGGAAGTGAATTTCCAGATGCGGCGGCATGGCTCCCTGGGCGAAACCTTCACCACCTCGCTGTACAATTCCGGCCCCAATCACCCGCTGCTGTTCGGCGACCGCCTGAACACCTGGCCGCGGGTGCTGACCGCGCCGGTGGCCATCCTGTTCGATTTTGGCGCGAGCTATGAAGGCTACTGTTATGATTACGGGCGCACGGTGGCCTTTGGCGAGCCGGATGCCGAATTTCAGCGGGTGTACCGGCTGGTGATGGACGCGCAGGCGGCCGGCATTGCCGCGCTGAAGGCGGGCACCATGACCACCACCGGTGCCGATGCCGCCGCCCGCCAGGTGATCGAAGCGGCCGGGTATGGTAAAGAATTTCGGCATCGCCTGGGGCATGGCATCGGCATGGATGTGCATGAACCGCCTTTCCTGACGCAGGGCGACGAAACGCCCCTCCGGGAGGGGATGATGTTCACCATTGAGCCGAGCATCACGCAGTTCAATACCTTCTCCGCGCGGGTGGAAGATGTCGTCGTGGCCCGCCCCGGCGGCGGCGAAAAGCTGACGAATGGCTTTCAGGAATTGATCGTGATTGAGTAAGCGGCCGCCGATGAAATTTAGCCTGCGACTCAACAACGATCATCCGGTACAGACCTATATCCGCCTGGCGGTGCTGGCCGAAACCGCCGGCTTCGACCAGTTCTGGGTGAGCGATGACCTGTTCCTGCGCAGCGCCCCGGTCATCCTGACGGCCGTCGCCGGGGCCACCCGCCGCCTGGAGATCGGCACCTGCATTGTCAACCCGTACACGCTGCACCCGGCGGAGATGGCCATGATGGCCGCGACGCTGGATGAGGTCAGCGGCGGGCGCTTTAACCTGGGGCTGTCCTCCGGCGCGGCCGATTTTCTGGGGTGGGTGGGGCTGGCCGCCGCGCAGCCCCGGACGGCCGTCGTGGAGACGGTGGTCGCGCTCAACCGGCTGTTCAACGGGGAACGGGTGTCCTGCCAGGGGCAGTTTTTGCGCTGGACGGAGGAAGCCTACCTGCGCTTTCAGCCGCTGCGGCGCGTGCCCATTTACATCGGCGCGATGAGTCCGAAGATGCTGGAGGAAATTGGCCGGCTGGCCGATGGCGGGCTGCCGCTGCTGTTCCCGCCGGAGCATTACGATAATGTGCTGCCGCATATTCGCCAGGGGGCGGCCCACGCCGGCCGCAGCCTGGACGAAATTGATGTGGCGGCCTGCATCTGGTGTTCCATCGCCGATGACCGGGCCGCGGCTGAAGACGTGCTGAAAGAAAAAATCGCCTATTATGGCCACGCCATGAGCAGCACCATCCTGGCCAACCTGGGGCTGACGCAGGAGGATTTTGGCGCAATTGAGCACGCCGTCATGCGTGAGAACGACATTGCCCGGGCCAAAACGCTGGTGACACCGGCCATGCTCCAGATTGGCATCGCCGGCACCACCCGCGACCTCATCGCCCGGCTGGAAACGCTGGTCGCCCGCGGGGTAACGCATATCAGTTTTGGCCCGCCGCTGGGGCCCAATCTGGAAGCGGCGATTGCGGCTATCGGGCGGGATGTGATCCCGTATTTTCGGGGGTGAGCATGAGCCAGGAGTTTACGTTACATGACCTGCGCGTGACGGTCGAGCGTATCGAAGGGCGTTCGGTGTGCGGGCTGCGCGTGGGCGATTATTTTGAACTGACGGAAAGCAGCCGCCTGCGGCTGCCGGCGGGGCAGCATTTTTGTATCTACGCGCTCAGCGCGGTGCTGCCGCTGCTGGCCGCCAAACAGCGCGAACTGGCCGCCGCCGACTGGATGGCCCGTGATACGCTGGTGGCCTGCCCCGACCCGGAAGAACGGCTCATCATGCGGATTGAGCGCACCGGGCAGCGCACCCTGAACAGCGATGACCTGACATGATGCCGCGCGAAATAAGCCTGGCTTTCCAGACGGATAAGACGGCCGCGCAGTATGTGGCGCTGGCGCAACTGGTCGATGCGTATGACGTGGATGCAGTGACGGTGTACTGTGATGCGCCGTTTCATCCGGGGGCGGCGGCGCTGCTGCTGATGTCGCCGCATTTGCGCCGGGCGCGGGTGGGGGTGGCGGCCTATCCGCCGGCGCGGGTGCATCCCCTTGACATCGCCGCGCAAACGGCGCTGCTGGCCGATGTCGCGGCTTCGGGGCGGGTTTACTGCGGCGTGGCCCGCGGGGCGTGGCTGGCGGAACACGGCATCACCGAGCCGGCCGCGCCCATCCAGGCGGTGCGCGAAGCGGTGGAGGTGGTGCGCTATCTGCTCGGCGGGGGGGAAGGCGGTTATCAGGGGCAGGTGTACACCCTGGCTCCGCACGTTCGCGCTCCGTACCCGCTGCCCGCGCAGCCGGTGCCGGTGCTGATCGGCACCTGGGGGCGCAAATTGTGCGCCATCGCCGGGGAAATCGCCGATGAGGTGAAAATTGGCGGCTCCGCCAACCCGGATGTCGTGCCGGTGATCCAGGGTTACATCGCGGCCGGGGAGCAGGCGGCCGGCCGTGCGCCGGGCAGCGTGCGCGTGGTGGTGGGCGCGGTGAGCGTGCTGGATGAAGATCGTGAGCAGGCCCGCCAGGCGGCCCGCCGGGCCGTCGCGCTGTATTTGCCGGTGGTGGCCGCGCTGGATCCAACCGTGCTGGTGGAGCCAGAACTCATTGATCGGCTGCGCCGGCAGGTGAATGCGGGAGAACTGGATGAGGCGGCGCGGCTCATCTCCGATGCGCTGCTGGATAAATTCGCGTTTTCCGGCAATGCCACCGATTTGGTTGAGCAGGCTTCGCGTTTGTTTGCCGCCGGGGCCGGGCGGGTGGAATTTGGCACGCCGCACGGCCTGCAACCGCTGGCGGCGCTGCGCCTTCTGGGTGAGCAGGTAATCCCGGCCCTGCGCCGGATCTGGACATAACCTATGACTGTCACAACTGCACTCATCACCGGGGCCGGGCAGGGCATCGGGCGGGCCGTCGCCCTGCGCCTGGCGCAAGCCGGCCTGCACACGCTGCTGGTGGGCCGTACCGCCGCCAAACTGCACGCCGTCGCCGCCGAAGTGACCGCCGCCGGCGGACGGGCCACCGTCCTCCCGGCTGACCTCGCCGATAGCGACCAGATCAGCCGGCTGGCGCAGCAGGTGGCACAGCATGGCCGCCTGGATATGCTCATCTACTGCGCCGGCGAGTCCTTCATTCGCCCGCTGCCGGATACCACTGCCACCGACCTGGCGCGGGTGCTGGCCATCAACCTGGTAGCCCCGTGCCTGACGACGCAGGCCCTGCTGCCGCTGCTGAAGCACAGCCCCAATGCCAGCATCATCTACCTGGTATCCAAAGTGGCGCTGCGGGGCTGGGCCAATGTCACCGCGTATACGGCGGCCAAAACCGGCCTGCTCGGGTTTGCCCGGTCGCTGGCGGCCGAACTGACACCGGAGGAAATCCGCGTGGTGCCGCTGTGCCCCGGCCCGGTCGATACCCCCATGCGCCACGCGGCCACCCCGCAGTTTGACCCGGCCACCATCATCCAGCCGCACACCGTGGCCGACCTGGTGGCGTACCTGGTGGCGCTGCCCCGCGGCACCACCGCCGGCGACATCCTCCTTCAGTCCATGCATTACGAATAAGGCCGCCATCTGTCAGTCGTCCATGTCTATGATACTAAGTATCAATAAAACATCATATAAGCAAAATCTCTTAAATCCTGGGCAACCTGTCTAAAGGGGCCGCCGGCGGGGTATGGTATAGTCGGGCTACCGTATCTAAAAAATCATCATTTCTTCAAGGACGGTGTTCTATGTGTTCTCCGCTGGTTGCGAAGATGGTACAGGCGCGTATTCACAAAGAGGGTCGGCCGGCGGTGCGGCCACCGGGCACAGGCCTCAGCCGCCGGGATATGCTGAAGGCCGGCAGCCTGGCGGCTCTCACTGCCGCGCTGGCCGCGCCGGCCCTGCGCCCCGGCCGCGTGCAGGCCCAGGGTGGTATGCTGGTGGTTGACCTCACCCAGCCGCTGACGGACACCACGCCCACGTTCCCGGCGTTCAACCCGCCCACCCGCGAAACGCTGTATACCGTCGCGGATAATGGTTTTTACGTGCAATCGTGGGCCTTTGCCGAACATTCTGCCACCCACATGGACGCGCCCGGCCATTTCATCGCCGATGGGGCGCTGGTGGATGCGCTGGAGCCGGCGAATTTTATGGCTCCGCTGGTGGTGATCGACATTGCCGCGAAAGCAGAAAGTGACCCGGACGCGCAGGTTACGCCGGAAGACATCATGGCCTACGAGAGCGCCTATGGCGAGATTCCGGCCGGGGCTTTCGTGGCCATGCATTCCGGCTGGGAGACCAAATACAGCGATGTGGCGGCCTTCCGGGGCACCGATGCCGAAGGCGGGCTGCACTTCCCCGGCTTCCACCCGGACGCAGCCACCATGCTGGTGACAGAGCGCGATATTGTGGGGGCCGGCGTGGATACGCTGAGCCTGGATTATGGGCCCTCGGCGGATTTTGGCGCGCACTATGCGTTTCTGGGGGCGGGTAAATACGGCATCGAAAATTTGAAGGGGCTGCAACCGCTGGTGGGCCAGGCTGCCACGGTGTTCATCGGCATTCCGCTGTACCAGCAGGGTTCCGGCGGCCCGTGCCGCGTGCTGGCGCTGCTGCCCCAGGCATAAGCCGGCGGGCCCGGGGGGATACCGGCACATGGTATCCCCCCGCGGGCGTTACAGGGCCGGGTTATCCAGCCGGAAGCCGTGACCGCGCACGGTGACGATATACTGATGTTCCTGATCGTATTCCATCAGGCGATCCCGCAGGCGGCGCACCAGCGCATCAATGGCCTGCTCGCTCACCCCTTCACCGACCGCTTCCGGCCACACAATGCCCACCACTTCATCCCGCGGGCACACGCGCGTCATGTTCAAATACAGCAGTTCCAGCAGGCGATACTGCGGCAGGCTCAGCGGCGGGTCAATTTCCTGCCCCAGGACGAAAATTCGGCGGGCTTCGGTATCCACCCGCAGGCGGGTGGAGGCGCTGGTGGCGATGATGGGCGGCAGATTGCCGGTGAGGGTGATGGTGTTGCCCGCCCCCACAAATTTCAGCGTCACAGACCGCGCCAGCGTAATTTCGTCACCGGGGTTCAGGCGGGCGCTGCCTTCCAGCCGCGTCCCATTGAGCCAGGTGCCATTTTTGCTGGCCATGTCCTCCACCTGGTAATAATCATCCAGGCGGCGAAAACGCACATGCTGGCGCGAAATCTGGCGCAGTGGCAGCACAATTTCGCACTCATCGCCCCGGCCCAGGGTCATCACCTCCAGGTTTAGCAGCCATTGTGTGCCTCTGTGATCACCATCCACCACAGCAATCGCCGGAAAATCACGGGG